>JANLOU010000403.1:0-2971 GCA_031366735.1 Candidatus Eiseniibacteriota bacterium | reverse complement strand
CACCCGCGCACGCGCTCGCTGTTCGTGGGCGATCTGTTGCCCGGCGGCGCCGGCAGCGTGGTCATCGACCCGCCCGACGGCGACATGCAGCAATACCTCGCATCACTCGAGCGCGTGGCATCGCTTGCGCCCGAGACGATCTTCCCGGCGCACGGCTCGCCGCAAGGTGCCGCGGTGCGGCGCATCGGGCAATTGATCGCGCATCGACGCGAGCGCGAAGCCAAGGTGCTCGCGGCGCTCGAGCCCACGCCGCGCACTGTGCGCGAACTGGTCGAGCGGGCGTACACGGACACCAAGCCGGAGCTCTGGGCCTACGCCGAGCGCTCGCTGTTGGCGCACCTGCTGCTGCTCGAACGGGAGCAGCGCGCGGTGCGCGAGGGCGAGAGCTGGCGCTCGGCCTGAGTCGCCGAGCTCCAATCAGGGCTCAAGCCGCACCCATCACCCGCGCGATCAACACCGCGACCAGCGCCGCCACCGCCAGCGTGCGGTGCACGCTCCACCGCAGGCGCAGCAACGCCACGCCACTGGCTGTGGCCAGGAGCAGCACACGCCAGTCGAGCGTGCGCCACTCGGGCGCAGCCAGATGCACCGGCCCCGCCGACCACGCTCCCACATGCGCGAACCCCACATGCATCGCGAACCACAGGGCCAGATTCAGGATCACGCCCAGCACCGCGGCCGTGATCGCGCTGAGCGCACCTTGGAGCCGGGGCTGCGATCCGAGTTGGTCCAGATAGGGCGCGCCGAGGAAGATCCACAGGAAGCACGGCGCGAAGGTGGCCCACAACGCCACCGCCGCGCCCATCAAGCCCATCGCGAGCGCCGCTTCGGGGTGTGCGCGATAGGCCGCCAGATAACCCACGAACTGCGTCACGAGGATGAGCGGGCCCGGCGTGGTCTCGGCCAAGCCCAACCCGTCGATCATCTGGCCCGGCGTGAGCCAATGGTAGCGCGTGACCACATCCTGGTTCATGTAGGTGAGCACGGCGTAGGCGCCGCCGAAGGTGACGAGCGCCAGCTTGGTGAAGAACCACGCGAGCCGTGAGAGCAGATGCTCACGCCCCACCACCGCCACCAGGGCGAGCAGTGGCGCAGCACAGATCGAACCGCCAACGACGGCCGTCCGTAGCGTACGGGTCCATGGGATGCTCGCTGGTATCACACCGGTAACGAGCGCCGCAGGGGGCCGCAGCAGGCCCACCAATCCCGCCACCAGCACAAGCCATGGGAACGGAACCCCGAACGCATAGATCGCCACGAACGAGAGCCCCGCGATCACGCCATGCCATACGCCCTTGAGTGCTCTTCGCGACAGCCGGAACAGCGCCTGCAACACCAGCACCAGCACCACGGACTTGATTCCAAGGAACGCGGCTGTCACCCACGCGATATTCCCGTAAGCGGCATAGCCGATCGAGAGCGCCAGCACCACGATCGCGCCCGGCAGCACGAATAGCAGCCCGGCGATCAGCCCGCCCAGGGTACCGTGCAATCGCCAGCCCGCATACGTGGCCAACTGCATCGCTTCGGGCCCGGGCAACAACATGCAGAAGCCCAGCGCGCGCAGGAACTGGTCCTCGGTGAGCCAGCCGCGTTCTTGGACCAGCACGCGATGCATGAGCGCGATCTGCGCCGTGGGCCCGCCGAACGAGGTGAGCCCGATGCGGGTCCAGACGCGTGTGGCTTGGCGGAGCGTGACGGCATGCGGCCCGCCGCGCGCGGGAGCCGCTTGAGTGATGGGCATGGCCGCGGCCCTAGGATGAAGGCTTGCCGGCGGGCCAGTTGTGCGTCTCGTCGGTGGCGTCGCGACACCAACGATAGAGCGCATCGTACAGCGGCATCGCCGCGTCCAGTTGCGCCAGGTCGTCGCGGTACATGCGCGACAGCCCCAGCGAGGCGGCGAGCAATCCCGGCGCTTCTGGCGCCAAGTCGAGCCGCGCCGTGTCGGCGGCACGCACGATGGTGGCAAGCCGCAACAGCGCTTCGCTGCCCAGCCCGAACTCCTCGAGCATGATATCGAATGTGCAGCGCTCGCCGCGGTGGCTCCAGAACTGATCGTCGATATCGAACGCCGTCGCGCCGAAGCGATCGGCCGTGTTGAGCACCTCGCTCGCGTTGACGAACAGGATCACCGCGGCGGGATCGACGAATCGCCGGAGCAACCACGGACAGGCGATACGATCGATCTTCGGCCGCGCCCGAGTGACCCACACCGTGCTCCCCTGCGCATTGCGCGGCGGCATCACCGTTGTGCGCACCAGCAAGCCGCCGGCGTTGCGCCACGCCTCGTACCCGCCCTCGAGCGACTCGGCTTCGATGCCAGTGTGGCGGAGCCACGCCGCGACCCCTTGGCTGAGCTTGAGTCCTAGTTCACACGACACCACCACACGCTGACCCAGGAAAGATTGCGCCCACTCGGCGACGCGCCGGTAGTCGCGGTGCTGCGCCGTGGGAATGAGGCGGGGGTCCTCGGCGACATGGGCGTCGATACGGACATCGAGGAGCGTGGGGGCATCGGGCTGGCCGATGAGGCGCGACAGTTGGGCAACCGAGATCTCGGTGGGAGACGGCATACGTCCTCCGATGGATTGGTGTGCAGAAGGACGCGAAGTTCTGGCTGTCGCCTCGTGAGGTACCCGCGTAGAACCCCTTACGGGCAGTATCGGGGGGCGGTGCGAGGAGTGTCAACGCCCGCGCTGCGGTACTGTGCGCCGGTGGCAGGAGCCGGGCGACCCGGCCCGGCGAACACAAGGGAGGGAGCGCATGCAGGCATTGATCTGGGTGCTGAGCGGATTGTTGGCGGGGTGGGTGGCCGGCAAGTTGATGAAGGGCCGCGACTACGGCGTGCTCGGCAATATCATCCTGGGGCTATTCGGTAGCGTCGTGGGTGGCTGGGTGCTGCACCTGATGGGCTACAGCGCACCCAACGACCTGTTCCGCAACCTGATCGGCGCCATCGAGAGCGGCAGGA
>JANLOU010000364.1:0-2573 GCA_031366735.1 Candidatus Eiseniibacteriota bacterium | reverse complement strand
GGACGGGACCGCCCGGACCCGGGAGCGCACTTGGTGCTACCCCGATCACGACTCAACGTTCCAAGTCGTCCGCGGGCAGGCAGAAGCGCCGGTGGCGACTGGCCACCGGCGCTGGGTTGTACGAAACCATTCGCAAAGGAGCGCTAGACGCTGCTCGGTGTGGGTGTCGCCGCAGCGGCGGCCCCCGGCCCTGGCAGGAAGTCGAGTTGGTCGTCCTTGCGCGTCACCCGCACCACCGAACCGGTGGGCAGCTGGCCACGCAGGATGAACTCCGCGAACGGGTCCTCGAGCAATCGTTGGATCGCGCGCTTCAGTGGGCGGGCACCCAAGGCCTGGTCAAAGCCCTTGTCGATGAGCAGGTCCGCGGCCTCGGCAGAAATGTCGAGCCCGATATCCTGCGTCTTGAGCCGAGCGCTGAACTGGGTGAGCAGGATGTCGACGATGCTCTTCATGTTGTCCCGCGTCAGGGCGTGGAACACGATCACATCGTCGATACGGTTGAGGAACTCCGGATTGAAGGCCCGCTTGAGCTCGTCCTGCACCGTGGTCTTGATGGCGCTGAACTGTTGGTCCTTGTCCCCTTGTTTGAAGCCCAACTTGGTACCGCCCGTCAGGATCTGCCGGCCGCCCAGATTGCTCGTCATGATGATGACCGTGTTCTTGAAGTCGACCTTGCGCCGCGAACTATCGGTCAGCACGCCATCATCGAGCACTTGGAGCAACACATTGAACACATCCGGGTGCGCCTTCTCGACTTCATCGAGCAACACGACGGAATACGGCTTGCGGCGCACCTTCTCGGTGAGCTGGCCGCCTTCTTCGTATCCGACATAGCCCGGAGGCGCCCCGACCAAACGGGAGACCGAGAACTTCTCCATGTACTCGGACATGTCGATGCGGATCAACGCATCCTCGTCGTCGAACAGATAAGCCGCCAATGCCCGGGCCAACTCGGTCTTACCGACACCCGTTGGGCCAAGGAAGATGAACGAACCGATGGGCCGCTTGGGGTCACGCAACCCGACCCGATTGCGGCGCACGGCGCGGGAAACAGCGCTGACCGCCTCGTCCTGCCCCACGACCCGCTTCTTGAGCTCATCCTCCATGCGCAAGAGCTTCTGACTCTCCTCGGCAGCCAGCTTCACGACCGGGATCCCCGTCATGATGCTGATGACTGCCGCGATCTGGTCCTCATCGACCTGGACACTCTGGTCGCGCTTGGATTCGCTCCAGGACTTCTTGAGTTCGTTGCGCCGCGCGCGAAGTTCCTTCTCCTTGTCCCGCAGCCGCGCCGCCTTCTCGTACTCCTGGCCGCGGATGGCCGCCTCCTTCTCTTTGACCACATCCTCGAGTTTCTTCTCGAGGTCATGGATCTCGGAGGGGACCGTGGTGACCGAGAGTCGCGAACGGGCGCAGGACTCATCGATCACGTCGATCGCCTTGTCCGGGAAGAAGCGATCGTTCATGTAGCGATCCGCCAACTTCACCGCCTGCACGATCGCCTCGTCGGTGATCTTCACCCCATGGTGCGCTTCGTACTTATCGCGCAGGCCCATGAGGATCTGGATCGTGTCCTCGACGCTCGGTTGGTCCACCATGACCGGCTGGAAGCGTCGCTCCAACGCGCCGTCCTTCTCGATGTACTTGCGGTACTCATCGAGTGTCGTGGCGCCGATGCACTGCAGCTCCCCGCGTGCCAACGCCGGCTTCAGCATGTTCGATGCATCGATCGCACCTTCGGCGCCACCCGCCCCGACGATGGTATGCAGCTCATCGATGAAGATCACCGTATCCTTGGACTCTCGGATCTCGTTCATGACCGTCTTGAGCCGCTCCTCGAACTGGCCGCGGTACTTGGTGCCCGCAACCACTGCAGCCAAGTCGAGTGTGACGATGCGCTTGTTCTTGAGGCTCTCGGGCACCTGCGCCGAGATGATCCGCTGGGCGAGCCCTTCGGCAATCGCAGTCTTGCCCACACCGGGCTCCCCGATCAGCACCGGATTGTTCTTCTTGCGGCGCGACAATACCTGGATGACGCGCTCGATCTCCTTGTCGCGACCGATGACCGGGTCCAGCTTGCCATCCCGGGCCAGCGTCGTCAGATCCCGGCCGAACTGGTTCAGCGCCGGAGTCTCGGCGCGCTCCTCGCCTCGCTCCGCCGATTGAGTGGTGCTTGGGGTGCCGCCCAACAACTTGAGCGTCTCCTCGCGGACGCGTTTGCGGTCCACGCCCAACTCGAGCAACACCTTCGCAGCCACACCCTCCCCTTCGCGGATGAGGCCGAGCAGCAGGTGCTCCGTTCCCACATAGTTATGGCCGAGCGAGCGAGCTTCCTCGACCGCTAGCTCGAGCACGCGTTTGGCGCGCGGGGTGAAGGGAATCTCGCCGATGGTCATGGTTCCGCCCGATGCGCTCACCATGTTCTCGACTTCCTGGCGGATGCGGTCCAGATCGAGTCCAAGGTTATTGAGGACGGTGGCGGCGATACCCTCACCTTCGCGGATCACCCCCAACAACAGGTGCTCCGTGCCGATGTAGTCATGTTGGAGGCGAGCCGCCTCCTCACGCGCCAG
>JANLOU010000317.1:0-2317 GCA_031366735.1 Candidatus Eiseniibacteriota bacterium | reverse complement strand
TGGCGGTTTCGATGATGCTGGACTATCTGGGCGAAAAAACCGCGGCGGCGCGGATCGAGGATGCCGTCGTCCGCCTCCTGCGCTCGCACCGGCTGCCCAACCTCTCGATGGACTCGGGCTTTGGGACGGATCAGGTCGGGGACCTTGTCCTGGCCGAACTCGCCGGCGCACCGACGGCCTGAACGGCCCCCGAAACGCCCCCCTTCGCCCCTCCCTGCACCCCGTTCGGGGGGCAACGCATTTTGTTCGTGCGGAATGGGCTGCTGGTGCGTTCCACTAGTGTGCGTGGTAGGCACGCGGCGACACTCCACGAGCACGATTGCTAGGATGGTATCGGTCCCCTCTTCGCGGGACGCCCGGGGTCCTTCGCGCCGGTCGTCCGAGGCTCCCACCCGATGTCTCGCACCTCGACCAGCCTGTTCCACCGGATCGCCCTGGCCAACGCCGAAAACCGCGAGCCGCTCCCCTCTGCCCTGGGCTGCAGGCCAGCAGTGGCGTCGCTGCGCTTCGCACTTCCCAAGCCCACGCCTGCCACCGTTTCAGTCCGAGCCGTGGACGGACGCGTGGTGCGGACCCTTCTCCAGGGCACACTCGCTGCCGGCGAACACGACTGCCGCTGGGACGGCCGCGATGAACTGGGTGCGTCCGTCCCTGCGGGCGGCTATGTGCTGCTGCTCGAGGCCGGCGGCTCGCCGCTCACCTCGCGACGGGTGAATGTGCGCTGAAACTCGGCTTCAGTGGCGAACGCCCTACTCGGCGCTTTCGTCCCCGGGCGAGAGGAAACGCTCGACCCAGCGGTAGCCCTCGAGCACGACCAGTGCGAAGACGGTGCCGATCACTGCGAGCGGATACGCGTGCACGCCGACCGCCACGCCGATGGCGGCGACCATCCACACGCTCGCGGCGGTGGTGAGACCGTGCACGAAGCCCTCTTGGCGCATGATGCTGCCGGCGCCAAGGAAGCCCACACCCGTCACCACTCCGTGCACGATGCGCGTGGAATCAAGACTGTGCCCGCCGAAGGCCGCTTGGGAATACGATGTGGTGAGCACGAACATCGTGGAACCAAGGCACACGAGTGTGTGCGTGCGAAGCCCTGCGGGTTTGCGTCCCATCTGGCGCTCCCACCCCACCAGGGTGCCGAGCACGAGCGAGAGCAGCATGGGAATCAGGTCCTTCAAGACTTCCTGCATGACGCCTCCTTGCGCGAGGATGGCATTATCGGCAACCACGCCCCGCACCACAAGGCGGATGCTCAGCGGCGATGGAAGTCCGCCTCGCGCTTGTCGAGGAACGCCTGCAGCCCTTCGTGCATATCCTCGCTCGCCGCGAGGATGCCAAAGCGACCGCTCTCGAAGCGAAGCCCTTGGTCCAAGGGCAGCGACATGCCTCGCACCACGCACTCGAGCGCCGCCTCGACAGCCAGCGGCCCGTTCTTGAGAATGAGCCCGGCCAGCTTCTCGGCCTCAGCCATCAGCTCCGCCTGCGGGTACACTTTGTTGACCAGCCCGATCCGCTCCGCTTCGTCGGCTTTGACAGGCCGCGCGCTCAGGATGAGTTCGAGCGCCTTACCCGGCCCCACCAAGCGCGGCAGTCGCTGCGTCCCGCCGTAGCCGGGGATGATGCCAAGCTTCACTTCGGGTAATCCCATCACCGCATTGTCCGAAGCAAGTCGGATATGGCACGCGAGCGCCAGCTCGCATCCCCCACCGAAGGCATACCCGTTCACTGCCGCGATCACCGGCTTGGGGCTGCGCTCCAACAGCTCGACCACGCCCTGTCCGAAGCGCGAGATCTCCTCGGCGGCCTGTGGCCCGAGCGGCTGCAGCTCGCCGATGTCCGCGCCCGAGATGAACGCCTTGGTCCCCGAGCCCGTGATGATGAGCGCCCCTTGGGAGGCGTCCGCGATGAATGCTCTGGCGGCCTCGCCGATCTCGGCCAGCGTCTGACGGTTGATGGCGTTCATCTTGTCGGGGCGGTTCACGGTGAGGATGGTCAGGCGACCGCGCTGCTCGAGCAGGATGTTCTGGTACATGGAAGTCGAAGTGCTCATGGGTTCCATCCCTGCGGAAGTGAGTCGATGGGCCACTGGATTGCTCAAGGTGCGCGAGTATAGGCAGCGGATTCTCACAGCGGCAAACGGGACACAGTCCGCCATGGTCCGCGAGCGCGGCTGCGGCTACAATGCCATCGTCCACGCCCACCCCTACTTGGAGTTCCGATGACCGTGCCCCCTTCCTCCTCGGCCGCAACCGACCTGAGTCGCATGCAGGCGGAGATGCAGTTCATCACAGAACTCTGCACCGTGGTGGCCGGG
>JANLOU010000314.1:0-10005 GCA_031366735.1 Candidatus Eiseniibacteriota bacterium | reverse complement strand
TGCCGCGCGAGCTTCCCTGACCCGCACCCCCGCAGGCGTGGATCCCTGGTTCCACGGCTACCACGGCGATCTCCTCGAGGATCGGGGATTGCGCACATGGACCCGCGCGAAAGCGCAGTTGTTCTCGCTCATCGGTGGCATCGCCGGACGCGAAGTCGTGGATGCGGGCTCAGGGTTCGGGATGGTGTCGAACCTCATGGCCTGCTGGGGCGCCAAGCGAGTCTGGGCTGTCGAGGTTCACACTCCGATGATCGAGGCGCATCGCAAGGTGCTCGACGCGCACTTCCAGCCGATCGCCGATCGCGTGCACCCGGTACGCGCGGATGTGAGCCGCCTTCCGCTCGAGGACGCGAGCGCCGATGTGGTGCTCTCGATTGAAGCGATCTCGCACTATTACGATGTGGATGCGTTCCTCGATGAGTGCGCTCGCGTCCTGCGCCCGGGGGGATTCGTGGTGGTCTCGGACGGGAATAACGGTGCGAATCCCCGCATCCGCGCCCAGACCATGGAACTCTGGCAGCGCTTCGAAGAAGGGCCCGAGGGCCCGTTCGGCGACCATGTTGTCCCGGAGCCCATGTGCGCCCGCCGCGCCCGCGCGGTGCGCATGCACTTCCCCGCGCTCGAGCAGACCCAGGTCGAATCCTACGCCAAGGCCACCGCCGGCCTCGACGAGGCTGCAATCATCGAGGCGGTGCGCGAGCATCAGGCCGGCGGACGGGCGCCTGCTCACTTCTACAAGCGTGGGGATTGCCCGCGTGAACCATTCTGGGGTTACTGGCTGGAGCGCCTGTTCGACCCGCGCGATCTGGCCCGCGAACTCGAGCAGCGAGGGTTCCGCGGCCACGCACTCCCTCATTTCGGCGGCGCGAGCAATGATCTGGTGCTCGCCGCGAATCTTGCCCTGCGCACACTTCCCACCTTCCGCTTCGCCCGCGCTTTCCGCGTGGTCGGGCGCAAGCACGGCTGAGGCGCGTCTGAAGCGGGGGCATGGTGCAACAAGACCAGCCCGGACCGGGGGATCGGGCCGATGACCGACCGGGCCTCGGAGTCTGCCACTCGTCGGCTCGCATGGCTTCTGATCGCCGCGATCGTGTCGGTGCAACTGGCCGCGTGCGCCATGGGCAGCCTGCGAGCGGATGATTGGGTGAATCTCGAGCGTGGCCAGCTCGCCTTCTCGCCCGATTGGGCACGGATCTGGACCACCCTCAATCCTTTCACGCTCTATCGCCCGCTGGTGGATGTCTGGCATGGGGCGATGCTCGCCCTGTTCGGGTATCGACCTGGCTTCATGCTCGCGATGCTGGTTGCACAACTCGGCTTCCAGAGTTGGCTGTTGTCGCGCCTGGTGCGCTGGCTCGGCGGGTCGCGTGAGGCAGCGGCGCTGACAGCGCTCGCGCTCTGGGCGCAACCGAATACCTACACTTGGACGACTCTGTGGATCTCGAATGCGACCGGCGGTCTCATGACCACCTTCGCGCTCCTGACGTTACTGGCCCTGGCGCGCGCGGCACGGATGAGTTCGCAGGGTCGCAGCGCGTGGGCGAGCATGGCGCTCATGCTGCTCGCGTATCTTGGCGCGATCCTGTGCAAGGAGGACTCGGTGCTCCTGCCGGGGGTTGCGGTGGCGCTGGCGACGACGCGTTGGGGCAACGCGACGCGGGAAGAGCGCCGGACTTGGAGTGCTGGCATCCTGTCCGTGCTGGCGGTGGGTGTGCTCTATACGATTTTCCGGACGCTCGTGCTGGCGACGCCGCAGATCGCGGGGAATCGTTACACCCTGACGCTCGGTCCGCATGTCGGGCAGAATCTTACATTCTTCGCTTGGCACCTGGGCGCCCTGCCGCTCTCGATGACCGTGCTGGCGCGCCTGCAGTTTCCCTTCGCCTTCACGCCCGCGGCACGACAGCTGCCCGAGTGGGGTCCGGCACGGGCGCGCATCCTCGCTGGACTGGCTTGGAGCGCGGTGGCCTGCCTGCTCTACCTTCCCATCCCGGGACGCCCGGCCTATGGCTACCTTTATGGCCCGGGCTTCGGGATTGCCTTTGCCGTGGGACACGCGTTGGCGTTCGCGGCACGGACCCAGCCCTCCACCGCGCGCCGGCGCTCTCCCTTGGTCCCACTGGCCGTCCACGCCCTGCTCGCGATCTCGCTCACAGCAACGGTCCTCATGGAGAACCACTGGCACCAGTTCGGGGCGATCCAGCGCGCGGCGATCGACACGCTGCGCCGTGAGGTGCCGGATCCACCGCCGGGAGCGCTGTTCGTGTTCCTCGACCCGGGCGTCGCAGAGACCCCTTCCGGCCGCTCGCTCTTCAGCCTCGTGTTCGAGGGCGCCACAACCAGCATGCTCCGACTCACCTACGGACGACCGGACCTTCAGTCCCGGTACCTGCGGGCCGATGCCCTCCTGCCGGAGGCGCTCCCCCCGGGGGCGATCGTCTTCTCGTCCAAGCAGGGGAAGCTCTTCCGACAGCCCACCGCCCCATAGCGGTATCGTGCAACATGCAATGCTGGGGTGCCGCTCAGGGCCCTCATTCCATCCGTGCGAAGACGAGTCCTTGCTGCAGCTTTCCACGCGTTGTTAGACTTCCGAGCGCATCCCTCCTCTGCCCTCCTGTTCCCGGCCATGGCTCCGGCCTGCACGCGTCCCTCTCCCCCCCCACGAGCATGCACGCGAACCTCAAACTCAGCGTCGTCATCCCGTGCTACAACGAAGAAGATGGCGTCCGCGAAGTGATCGGCCGTATGCCGACCGTCGTGGACGAAGTCGTCGTGGTGGACAACAACTGCACCGATCGCACCGCAGAAGTCGCGCGGTCCTTGGGCGCAGTGGTTGTTCCCGTGAGCACTCCCGGTTATGGGGCCGCCTATAAAGGTGGACTCAAGGCCGCGACGGGCGATCTCATCATCACGCTCGACGGGGATGGAACCTATCCCCCGGAGGACATCCCGCGTTTGGTCGACATCCTGGTGGAGAAGCACTGGGACTTCCTGTCGGCCAGCCGCTTTCCGCTCACCGATCCGCGCGCAATGGGAATGACGAACCGACTCGGCAATTGGGTCCTGACCGTCGCCGCGATGGTCCTGTTCTTCAAGCCCATCCGCGACAGCCAATCGGGGATGTGGGTGTTCAAGCGCTCGCTGCTCGACAAGCTCAAGCTGACCTCGGACGGCATGCCGTTCAGCCAGGAGATCAAGCTCGAGGCCCTGCTGCGCGGCTACCGCTTCGGAGAGGCGCACATCCCCTATGGGGCCCGCATCGGCGAAGTGAAGCTGCAGAAGTGGCGGGATGGCTGGCTGAACCTTTCGTTCCTGGTCCGCAAGCGCTTCGGAGGGGCATGAGTTCACAGCTGTACCCCGCGCGCCCGCTGCGGCAGGTCTCGGCGACGAGGATCTGGCTGGACCGACTCTTCCAGCTCATTCTCGTCGTTGGGCTGGGTGTGCTCATCGGCCAGCAGTACATGGCCCCGGACAAGCGCATCATCCAGGTGGCTGCAGCGGCCATCGTCGTGGGCGTGGCATGGCGCCTGGACATGGTCTCGGCGCTCGGCGTGCTCATCCTGATGTTGCCGTTCCCGCGCGGCACGACCTTTGGCAACACGAACTTCGCATTCATCCTCATGCTGCTCGTGATCTACCTGCTGCGACTTTCGCAGCGGGAGGTCCCTCGCCCCGAGCGATCCCCCTCGGATGGGCCGATCCTGGCCTTCCTGCTCGTCGTGATCGTGTCGTTCTACAACATTCCGAACATGCGGCACCTGGGCTTCGCCATTCAACAGTTCCAGCTCTTCGTCGGAACGCTGCTGTTGTTCTTCTTGATCCAACAGAACATCCGTTCGGTGAAACAGTTGCAACGGTTGCTCCTGTTCCAGACCGTCGTCATCCTTACTCTGGGCTTGGTCGCAGTGTGGGAGCTGGATCACCCCGGTGGAAAGCTGGTGCCGGGATGGATCGAGTTCACCGCCACGATCAGCGACGACTTCAGCCTGAAGAATCTACGCGTCGGCGTGACTTTCTATGACTACGAGCTGCTCGCGGACTTCTGCGGACTCAACCTGCTGTTCCTGTCCTTCATGCTCCTCCGGGCCCAATCGGTGGGTCGCCGGGTGGCCTACGGGTTCATGCTCCTACTCACGCTGTTCGTGATGTTCAGCACGGTCACGCGCGGGCCCCTCGTCTCCCTCTCGGTCGCCCTCGGCTATATGGCGTGGCAGATGCGGCGGCGCCTGCAGATCGTGCCGCTCACCATCACCGCATGCATCATCCTGAGTGCGTTCTTCGCCATGAACTTCTATGTCTCGAACTTCACCCACTCGGGCAATCTTTTCGATCGCATGGAGAAGACCGAGATGGTGGGCTGGATGCCCGACTCGCGCGCCGGCGCCTGGACGGATGCGTGGACCCGCGCCTGGGAACACCCGTTGATCGGGCACGGTCCCTACTATTCGCCTGAGCGCGGCGGCATCAAGTTCTGGTACTGGCCACACAACCTCTACCTCTACATCGCGAACAATGTGGGATTCATCGGACTCGCGATCTTCTTCACGGTGCTCTACTCCTTCTGGAAGGTCACCCGCTCGCGGGTGAACCACCTCACGGACCCGGACTTCGTCGAGTCGTACCTGTTCATCGCGCGGGCCCAACTCGTGTACTTCATTGTCGACCAGTTCAAGATCGAGTACTGGCGCAATCCCAACTACCAGTTCCAAGTCTGGCTGCTGTTCGCATTCTGGGTCGCCGCAGGCCGTCTCGCCGAGCGGCAGCGCCAGGGCCTACTCCCCATCCCCAGCAGCGCATAGATTCGCGAGGTCTCGACCCCCCCCGATGTGTGGCTTCGCAGCGTTCTACGACCCGCAAGGCATGTCGCCCGAGCCGTCCTGGCTCGCTGCGGCCTCCGCCGCCATCCGCCACCGCGGCCCGGATGACGATGGGTTCCTGACCGAACCCGGCGTCGGTCTCGCGTTCCGTCGTCTGGCCATTGTTGATGTGGAGGCTGGCCATCAGCCGCTGTCGAACGAGGACGGCACGATCTGGATCTCGTTCAATGGCGAGATCTATAACCATCTGGCCCTGCGCGCGGAGCTGCAGACCCTCGGTCACCGTTATCGCACCCAGAGCGACACGGAAACCCTCGTGCATGCCTATGAACAATGGGGCGACGGCTTCGTGTCCCGTCTGGACGGCATGTTCGGGTTCGCGATCTGGGACCGTCCCCGCCGCCGGCTGTTCGTGGGCCGCGACCGGGTGGGGATCAAGCCGGTCTACTGGACGCGCGCGGGGCGATCGTTCGCGGTGGCGTCCGAGATCAAGGCGCTGTTCGCCTTCCCGGGCGTCCGCAGGGCCGCGGATGCCGCTTCGATTGTGCAACACCTGACGCTTCGATACGCGGCCGCTCCCGCTACGATGTTCGAGGGAATCCACAAGCTACCCCCCGGGCATGCGCTGGTGCTCGAACCCAACGGCGAACGGCTGTTCCGCTGGTGGCAGCCTTCCTACGAGCCCAAGTTGGTTCTCTCCGAAGCTGCGGCGCTGGCCGAAGTCGAGCAGCGCCTCAGTGACTCGGTGCGATCCCATCTCATGAGCGATGTGCCGCTGGGCGCGTTGCTCTCGGGCGGCGTCGATTCCAGTCTCGTGGTCGCGCTCATGAGCCGCCTGCTCGCGCGCCCCGTCCAGACCTTCTCGGTCGGTTTCGATGAACCGGGACCCTACAACGAGCTCCCGTTCGCTCGTCAGGTCGCTGAGCACTGCCGCAGTGATCACCACGAGATCATGGTCGGCGCGAGGGATCTGCTGCGCGAGCTGCCGCAACTGGTCTGGCATCAGGACGAGCCCATGTCCGAGCCCGCCGCCATCCCGACCTATCTCGTCGCGCAACTCGCCCGCGAGACGGTGACCGTGGTGCTCACCGGGGAGGGCGGCGACGAATTGTTCGCCGGTTACCCCAAGTATGCCGTCGAGCCGGTGGCTCGATTCCTGGCGCGACTGCCTGCGTTCTTGCGCGACCCACTGCTCGACCACGGCGTCGACCGCCTGCCGTTCGCGTTCCGCAAACTCCAAGTGGTGGGCCGGAGCGCGCGCTTCCGCGATGAAGGAGAGCGCCTCGCGGCTTGGTTCGCAGGCTTCATCGGCGACGAACGCGCGCGATTACTGGGCCCGGCATTGCGACCGTTCGCCAACGCTGGCGCGGCCCCGTTCCAGACGGCACTGGCGGACAGTCTCGCGCGACGCCCGCTCGACCGTATGCTCGATGCCGACCTGCGGCTGTGGATGCCCGACGACCTGCTCATGAAAATGGATAAGATGAGCATGGCCGCTTCGGTCGAGGCGCGCGTGCCATTGCTTGATAACTCGCTGATCGAGTGGGCCATGCACCTGCCGTCCGAACACAAGATCCGTGGCCTCGAGGGCAAGGTGCTACTCAAGCGTCTGGCCCGCAAGCTCCTTCCCCGCGAGGTGGTGGACCGTCCCAAGGTGGGATTCACCGTACCGCTCTCGCCATGGTTCCGCGGCGAGCTGCGCGAACTGCTCATGGATACCTTGCTGTCCCCGACTTCACTCCAGCGTGGCTACCTCGAACCGGCGGCGCTCCGCGGCTATGTGGCCGATCACATGGAGGGACGACGCGACCGCGGCCGGGAGCTGTGGACCCTGCTCACCTTGGAGCTCTGGCACCGGCAGTGGATCGATGGTTCCACCGAGCGCCCCTCCCCGTGGCGTTCGCCCGCTCGGGTCACCGCAGCAGGCGCGAAGTGAGCCGGCACGAAGGGGCGGATTGTCCCGCACACGAAGATAGTCGATACTTTGCTGCGCTCCGCCCGCTCGCGATCCGCACTCGACGGGTCGATCCCCTGTCCCCCCGCACGCCCGCTTGGGCCCGGCGAGGGCTGCATCCGGTCTTCTGCAAATCGCCTGGGAGGGCCACGCCATGAAGCTGGTCATCCAGATTCCCTGCCTCAACGAGGAGCAGGCCCTCCCGACGACCCTGGCCGACCTGCCGCGCAGCCTTGTGGGCGTGGAGACGATCGAGTGGCTGGTCATCGATGACGGGAGCGAGGACCGGACCCGCGAGGTAGCGCTGGCGAGCGGGGTGCATCGCGTGGTGCGATTCCCCGCGCGGCGCGGGCTCGCGCGTGCATTCGATGCGGGGTTACGCGCAGCGCTCGAGATGGGCGCCGACATCATCGTCAACACCGACGCGGACAACCAATATCAGGGGCAGGACATCGGCAAGCTGATCCAGCCCATTCTCGAACGCCGCGCCGACATGGTCATTGGCACCCGACCCATCGATTCGATCGAACACTTCTCGCCCCTCAAGAAGTTGTTGCAGAAGCTGGGCTCGGGCGTCGTCCGCCGCTTGGCGAATGCCGATGTGCCGGATGCGACCTCGGGTTTCCGCGCCTATAGCCGCGAGGCGGCGCTGCGCCTGACCGTGCTCACGAACTTCACCTATACGCTCGAGACCATCATCCAGGCGAGCCAGAAGAACATCACGATCACCCATGTGCCGATCCGCACCAACGGCAAACTGCGTGAGTCGCGGCTCTTCAAGGGCATGCGCGCCTATATCCAGCGCTCGCTCGGCACCATGTTCCGCGTCTATGTCCTGTACCAGCCGCTGCAGTTCTTCATGACGCTCAGCGCGGCGTGCATGAGCGTGTCATTCCTGCTGTTCCTGCGCTTCGCAGTGGTCTGGCTCACGACTTCGGGCCAGCCGGGGCACATCCAGTCCGTCATCGTGGCCGGCGCGCTCGCGGTGATCGGCGTGCTGCTTGGCGCTCTGGGAGTGCTGGCCGATCTGATCGCCATGAATCGGCGATTGATCGAGGAAATCCTGGTGAACACACGGACCGAGCGCCTTGAGAAGACCCGCACCTCCGAAGAGCGGCCGTGATGAGTCAGAAACTGGTGGTCTCCGAGGGCATCGTCGCCGGCAATATTTACGACAAGTACGGCACCCGGAACCCCATTGCGCGCCGCCTGATGAACGGATTCCTGCGCGGGTTGGATGAACTGCTCGAGCAGGCTGGCCCGATGGGTTCGGTGTTGGAGGTGGGTTGCGGCGAAGGTCACATCACTGCGCGACTGGCTGCACGCCATGGATCGGAGCATGTGACAGGGAGCGATTTCTCGCCCGAGATCCTGGAGATCGCGCGGCAGGAATACCCTGCACTGCGCTTCGAACGGCAATCGGTCTACGATGTGGGCTCTGACGGGCGCCGGTGGGACCTGATCGTCGCGTGCGAAGTCTTCGAGCATCTCGCGGATCCCGCGCTCGCCCTGCGTGCGTTGGCGGCCTCGGCCAACCAGGCCCTCGTGCTCTCGGTCCCGCGCGAACCCATCTGGCGTGCTCTCAATATGGCCCGGGGTAGGTACTGGCCGCAGCTGGGCAACTCGCATGGTCATGTCCAACATTGGAGCAAGACCTCGTTCCTGGCGTTCCTCGACAAGGAAGTCGATGTGCGCGCCTCCCGGTCCCCGCTGCCATGGACGCAGGCACTGTGTGTGCCGAGGGTCCGCGCGTGAAGCGGGCGCACTGGACACTGTTATTGATGATCGCGATCTCCCTGACTCTGTTGGGGCTGCTCCTGCGGCGGATTCCGCTCCACCAGTTCGCGGCCGCCTTCGCACGGGTTCGCCCCAGCTCGATTGTCGCGGCGATCGTCCTCTCGCTGATCGGCTACTGGGGACGGTCTTATCGCTGGACCGCGCTTCTCGCCCGTTCTGGTGTGAGGCTGCCTGCCGGGCGCAGCTACTGCATCACGCTCGTTGGAATCTGCTATGGGCTTGTCACCCCCGGCCGAGTGGGCGAGTTCACACGCACGCTGCACCTGCGGCTCCCGCAGTCTCAGACGCTCCCCTCGGTCGTATGGGACCGACTCATGGATGTATTGCTGCTGGAAGTCATGTCGCTTCCAGCGTTCGTGTTCTTCCCTCTCTGGCGCGGCCCATTGATGTGGGTGTACCTGGGCCTCGTCGCGCTGACCGTCGCCGGCGTACTGTTGGTGGACCACCCGCCCGCGTTGGCAGCGATTGCACGCCGCGTGCCCGTACTGGCCAGGCCGATCTCGCACTGGAGCACTGCCTCGAGCGGAACCCTGCGCAGTTCCGCGTTCCGCTCGGGTCTGGCGGGCGGACTGTTCTTCTACCTCTTCAGCTACGCTTCGGCGTGGCTGCTCATTCGTGACCTTGCGCCCGGAGCCTCTCCCCTGCTGTACCTGAGTCTGCCGATGATTCCATTGCTCGGCAATCTGCCCATCGCGTTCGGGGGCCTTGGGCTGCGCGAACATGTCAGCGCGACCGTGTTCGGTCAGCTGGGCCTTGGGGTCGGTGTGGGGCCGGTCTTCTCCTTGTTGTGGTTCGCAACTTCCACCCTCGCCCCCGGCCTGGTGGGGCTCCTGCTTGCCTTGACGCCGTGGGCGCGGCTCGAAGCCAGCACCGATGTGTCGGAGTCCCGGGGATGACCGAACTGCACCGACCCACGCTCACCGAGAGGCTGACCTCTCCCGGCGCGATCCTGGCCTTCGCAGCGTTGCTGCGCATCGCCCTGCTCTTCGCGTTGGGGAATCGCACCTACTGGGCGGACACCAAGGAATACGAGACGAACGCGTTGCAGTTCCTGAGCGGGCACGGGCCGCAAGGCGGAACGCCGCGAGCGCCGATGTACCCGCTCTTCATGGCGCTCGGCTTTCGGCTGGGTGGGGTCGGCAATTATGTGGCGATCCGCATCCTCCAGTTGGGGCTCGCCATCCTGCTGGTCCACCTCTCCGGCCAACTGGCCCGTCGCATCGCGGGAACCACGGCGCAACGACTCACCATGTTCGCGATGGCTGTTTCACCGACCGTGGTGTTCACCTCGGGCATGCTCTACCCCACCACGCTCTATTCGCTCGCGCTCGTCAGCATCACACTGTGCGCGTGGGAGCTTGCGGATCGTCCGGCGCTGCGGACCGCGGCGCTGCTCGGAGTGGGGATCACGGCGGGTTGGCTCACCGATCAGGTGGT
>JANLOU010000300.1:0-5612 GCA_031366735.1 Candidatus Eiseniibacteriota bacterium | reverse complement strand
GGGGGTTCAAGTCCCCCCTCCGGCACCACTCGCAATGTTCACTGAGGACCCGTCGTGCAGCCGCAGGCCGCCCCCCGGTGCCAACCCGACGCTTAGCACGCAGCGATATCCCCAAGGAGCCGCGATCATGAATCGTCCCCTCACCGTCGTGCTCGTCCTGCTCACGCTGGCGCTTGGCATTGGTGCAGCGCTCCTCTACCAACAGAACCAACGCACCGAGGCAACGTTGCAGACCGTGCAGTCCTCCGAGCAGGACGCACAACAGCGCTACGCGGATGCGTTCCGCGACATCGCCGAGATCCAGGACAGCCTCAACTCGATCGCGATGAACGACGGCTCGCAACAGATGAGCAATCGCGCACTGCAGTCCGAGTTGAAGATGGCCGGACCCAACCGTCGCGAGGCTCTGGAGCGCATCGCACAGCTGGACGCGAGCATCCAGCGTACCAAGACGCGTATCCGTGAGCTGGAGACCAGCCAGAAGCGCAGCGGCGTCAAGATCGCTGGCATGGAGCGCGTGATCGCGAACCTCAAGCAGACCGTGCTCGCCAAGGAAGCCAGTATCTCCGCATTGACGGGCCGGGTGGATTCGCTTCAGACGCAGGTGGTCGGATTGCAGACCACGGTCGAGGCCGACCAAGCCACGATCAGCGCGCGCGATCAGGCACTCGAGGACAAGCGTCTCGAACTGGCCACCGTTTACTATGTTGTCGGCGATAAGAAGACGCTGACGAATGCCGGCATCATCGCGCCCAAGGGCGGTGTGCTGGGCCTGGGTCGCACGCTGCAGCTCACGGGACGATACGACGCACGGTTGTTCAAGTCCCTGGACACCGACCAGGAGCGTGTCGTGAATGCGCCCTCGAAGCGAGTGCAGGTGCTCAGTTCCCAACCGCGGGCCAGCTACGAGTTGCGGATCGTGGGCAACGGGGTCGAGCTGCACATCCTGGACGCGGTGGAGTTCCGCAAGGTCAAACACTTGGTGCTGCTGATCGGCTGAGCTCGCATTCGCCGGCACTTGGCCCGGCCGGGCGCGAAATGCCCGTTGCCGATCACCGAATGTCTGATGCAGTTCCAGCGGATGCGCGAGTGTCCTTGGCTGGGGATCGCCGTGGAACAGGACAGCATCACTGACGCCGACCTCACACGAGCGGTTGCAGCGCGAAGGGACTCGCCATAGCGTGGCGCGTGTAGTTTCAACCCCGCGCCACTTCTGTCCCGGGGTCCCCTATGGCATCGCGCTCGCTGTTCTCGCCGTTCACGCAACGCTCGGTCACTCTGCGCAATCGCATCGTGGTCTCGCCCATGTGCCAGTACTCCTGCCTCGAGGGGTTCGCGACCGACTGGCATCTGGTGCATCTGGGCTCGCGCGCGGTCGGTGGAGCGGGCGCTGTGATCGTCGAGGCCACCGCGGTCTCGCCCGAGGGACGCATCTCCCCCCACGACCTTGGACTGTGGCAGGACGCGCATATCGAACCGCTCGCCCGCGTCGCGCGGTTCATCTCGGCGCAGGGAGCCGTGCCCGGGATCCAGTTGGCCCACGCGGGACGCAAGGCTGGAACCGCGCGACCATGGGACGGCGGAGCGGTTGTGCCGATCGAAGCGGGCGGCTGGACATCCGTTGGCCCGACCTCGGAACCTTACGCCGAGGGCTACCCCGCTGCGCACGCGCTCACCGAGCAGGGAATCGAAACGATCATCGACGCATTCCGTGCTTCGGCCCGACGCGCACGCGCCGCGGGTTTTCGGATTGTCGAGGTCCACGCGGCGCACGGCTATCTGCTGAATGCATTCCTCTCGCCGCTCGTCAATACACGGCGTGATGCGTGGGGCGGCTCCTTCGAGGGCCGCATCCGCCTGACGCTCGAAGTGAGCCGCGCCGTGCGTCAGGAGTGGCCCGATCAGGATCCCGTCTGGGTGCGCCTCTCGGCCAGCGACTGGGCGGAAGGTGGCTGGGATCTGGAGCAGAGTGTGAAACTGGCGACGGCGCTCCGCGAACAGGGAGTCGATCTGATCGATTGCTCCAGCGGCGGCGCGGTGCATTGGCAGCGCATCGCGGTCGGCCCGGGATATCAGGTTCCCTTCGCCGAGCGGATCCGGCGCGAAGCCGGTATCGCCACCGGCGCGGTCGGACTGATCACCACGGCCGCCCAGGCCGACGCGATCATTGCCGACGGCCACGCCGATGTGGTGCTGTTGGCGCGCGAACTGCTGCGCGACCCATACTGGCCTCTGCACGCCGCATCGCTCCTGGGTGTGGATCTGGCTTGGCCCGAGCCGTACCGGCGCGCCAAGCCATGATGCGATGGACCCAGCAGGAGGTTGTCCCTGCATGAGTGACACGCTGCCCCGGATCGGCCACTACCAGCTGCTGCGCCAACTCGGCGTCGGCGGCATGGGAGAGGTTTATCTGGCACGCGATACGCGCCTCGAGCGCGAGGTCGCGATCAAGCTGCTCCCTCCCGCATTCGCGAACGATGCCGAGCGGGTCGAGCGATTCCGACGCGAAGCACTGGCGCTCGCCTCGCTCTCCCATCCCAACATCGCCACGCTGCACGCGATCGAGCCCACTCCCGGGGGTGGCTTGGCGCTGGTGATGGAGTTCATCGCAGGCGAGACGCTCGAGGCGCGCTTGTCCCGCGGCGCCCTGCCCCTTGCGGAAGCCTGCGAACACTGCGCGCAGGTGGCAGAGGCGATTGAGATCGCGCACGAACGCGGTGTCGTGCACCGCGACCTCAAGCCGGCGAACATCACCATCACGCCGCGCGGCCTGCTCAAAGTGCTCGACTTCGGGCTTGCCAGCCGCGGGAGTGACACCACGCTCGAGGCCGAGGGCACACCGGGCTACATGAGTCCGGAGCAAGCTCTGGGAGCGCCTCAGGACTTTCGCACCGACCTCTTCTCCTTTGGCTGCGTGCTGTACGAGTGTTTGACCGGTCGGCCCGCGTTCGATGGCCCCGATCCATTCTCGCGCGTCGCGGCTGCCATGTACGGCGCGCCCGATGTGGGCGCCCTGCCGCAGGCGCTCCCCTCCCATGTGCGCAGCCTGCTCGACCAATGCTTCGCCAAGGATGCGGAGTCGCGTCCGGCGAGCATGCAGCTGGTGCGGCTCGCGCTGCAGGAGGTTGCCGAGCAGCGGCGGGCAGCACCGCCACCGCCCGAAGCGGCGATCGCCACGCCACACAACCTTCCGCGCAACCTGACCCGCTTCGTGGGACGCGAGCGCGAGTTGCAGAACACCCTCAAGGCGCTCCAACGCGCGCGACTTGTGACCCTGACCGGCGTTGGCGGCTGCGGCAAGACGCGGCTCGCACTCGCACTCGCGGAATCGCAGCTCGCGGCTTTCCCGGGCGGCATCTGGTTCATCGACCTGGCCCCGACCACGGACGCTCAACACATTCCAGATGTGCTTGCCAAGGCGATCGGCGTGCGCGAGGAGGCGGACCGGCTGCTGGAGGAAACGCTCGCGGCGTTCCTTGAGGATCGCTGCGCGCTGATCGTGCTGGATAACTGCGAGCATCTGCTCTCTGGGTGTGCCGCCCTGGCCGAGAGGTTGCTGGGACAGGCGCCCGAACTGCGGGTGCTGGCCACCAGCCGCGAGGGTCTGGGACTTTCGGGTGAGCAGTTGCTGGCCGTCCCCTCCATGAGCTCGCCCTCCGCGCGCGACCGGATCGATGCGGCCACGCTCGAACGCTTCGATGCCGTGCAACTTTTTGTGGAACGCGCGCGGGCGGTCTCCCCGGACTTCACGCTCGACGCGAGGAATGCACCGTTCGTGGCGGAGGTCTGCCGTCGGCTGGATGGCATCCCGCTTGCGCTCGAACTCGCAGCGGCGCGGGTCAAGGTCTTGAGCGTGGAACAGATCGCGGCGCGCTTGGATGACCGCTTCAAGCTGCTCACGGGCGGCAGTCGTACGGCGATGCCAAGGCACCAGACGCTGCGCGCGACGCTGCAGTGGAGCCACGACTTGCTGCTGCCGCCCGAACGCGAACTGCTCCGCCGGCTCGCGCCCTTCGCGGGAGGCTGGACGCTGGCAACCGCAGCGCGCGTGTGTGACGAGGACGGCGACGAGTTCAATGTCCTCGACGTGCTGCAGCATCTGGTCGACAAATCACTCGTCGTGGTGGAGCGCGCAGGAAGCGGCGAAGCGCGCTACCGCTTCCTGGAAAGCGTTCGCCAGTTCGCCACCGAACGCCTCGATGAGAGTGGCGAAGGCGCAACGGTGCGCGAGCGGCACTTGGCATGGATCCTCGAGCTGGCCGAGCAGGGCGAGCAAGTGGGCGGCGGCGCCCCGCAGTTGGCCCACTTCGCCCAACTGGACGCCGAGGTCGAGAATCTGCTCGCCGCGCTCGCGTACTGCACCCAAGCGGCGGACGGTGCTCAGCGTGCGCTGCGACTGGCCACGGGGCCGTGGCGATTCTGGTCGACCCGCGGGCAGTACCTGCTGGCGCGGCGCGTGCTCGAGGATGCCCTCACACGCCCAGGGGCTGAGGAAGGCACGCCAGCGCGCGCCGACGCGCTGGTGCGTGCCGGCGCGTTCGCAATCTATCAGGGCGACTACGAAGCCGCGCGTGCACGCATCGAGGAGAGCCTCGCGTTATACCGGCACCTGCATGACGAGAAGGGTATCGCGCGGGCGCTGAACGGACTTGCAGTCGCGGCAACCTACTTGGGGGATATCCCCGCCGCGCGCGCCTGCAATGAAGAAAGTCTCGCGCGCTATCGGGCGCTGGGGCAGAAACGCGGTCAGGCCAATGTACTCCACAATCTGGGGCTGCTCGCCTCAGGCGAGGGCCGAGCCACCGAGGCGATCGCCCATTTCGATTCCGCGTTGACGCTGCTCGGGGAGCTCGGCGATCGCCAGCACATGGCGCTCACGCTGGCCGCCATCGCGGGTGCCGAGGTGAAACTCGGACAGTTGAGTGGAGCGCACGCCAAACTCAAACTCTGCCTCGCGCTTGCCGCTGAGGTCGGCGTGGAGCGGGAGACCCTGCATGGGGTCGAGGGCACGATCGAGCTGGCCGCCCGCTGTGGGCGGCCAGCCGAGGCCGCCTGGTTGCTCGCCGCTTCGGCGGCGATGCGCCAGCGCATGGGCTCCCCGCCCGATCCCACCGAGGCCGCCATCCGACGCGCGCTCGAAGTCGAACTCCAGGCCACGCTGGGGGAATCCGGGTATCAGGATGCCAGTCTCGCGGGCGGCGCCACGGACTCGATCGAGGCGGTGGAGCGCACGAACAGGATTCTGGAGAGCCTGCCGCTGGCAGGGCACTGAGCTTGCCGGAATCCAGCCGCTGCGACCTGACCCAAAAGGTCAGGTAGATGTCCGAAAACATTGTCATTGCAGGATATCCGAACGAACTGCTAGGATTGTCGCGGTTCCGGACACAGCTGCTCAACACCCGTCGCGTCAGAGACCCCGACGAGTGTTCGACCGAGTCTCCTTGAGGTGTTTCTAATGAAGCGTATTGCGACTCCGCTGTGCCTGTTCATTGGCGCGCTGATCGCGCTGACTCCAGGAGCGGCGCGCGCCCAACAGCTCATCATCGACTATGTGGGCTTCGACTACGAAGTCCCCACACCGCCGCCTGGCCAGTTCGGTCAGCTTGGCGCGG
>JANLOU010000284.1:0-2934 GCA_031366735.1 Candidatus Eiseniibacteriota bacterium | reverse complement strand
GCGGCTGGGACGATCCGCGGATGCCGACGCTTGCGGCGATGCGGCGCCGGGGTTACCCGGCGGCCGCGCTGCGCGACTTCGCCGAACGGATCGGGGTGGCACGGCGCGAGAACCGCGTGGAGTTGGCGCTGCTCGAGCACTGCGTGCGCGAGAACCTCAATCGCAGCGCACTGCGCCGCATGGCGGTGCTGCAGCCCGTCAAGGTCGTGATCGAGAACTACCCCGTGGGGCAGGTCGAACACTTCGAGGCGGGCAACAATCCCGAAGATCCCGCGGCGGGAACCCGGCAGGTCCCGTTCTCGCGCGAGCTCTGGATCGAGCAGGACGACTTCCGTGAAGTCCCCCCGCCCAAATACTTCCGACTCAGCCCCGGCGTGGAAGTGCGCCTGCGGTCGGCCTATCTCATCCGCTGCACGGGCGTGGTGCAGGACCCGGTCACGGGCGCTGTCATCGAAGTGCGCGCGAGCTATGACCCCGAGACGCGCAGTGGCAACGCGCCCGATGGTCGCAAGGTCAAGGCGACCATTCATTGGGTCTCCTGCGAGCATGCGCTCGAAGCAGAGGTGCGGCTCTATGGCACGCTGTTCACGGCGGAGAACCCCGACGACTTGCCCGAGGGCGAGGATTTCGTCACGGGCTTGAACCCCGCCTCGCTCGAGGTGCACCGGGGCTGCAAGCTGGAGCCCTCGCTCGCCCAAGTGACGCAAGGAGTTCCGGTGCAGTTCGAGCGGGTCGGCTACTTCGTTCCCGACATGGACTCCCGTGCGGGAGCGCCCGTCTTCAATCGCACTGTCACGCTCAAGGATGCCTGGGCGCGGATCGAGAAAGCCCAAGCTCCCACCAAGAAGTGAAGCGCCGCACGCCGCACCGTTACTGCAGCACCAGCACCTTCTGGGATGCCGAGCCCTGGCTTGTCGAAAGCCGCAGGAAGTACACGCCCGCGCGCGGACGCGAGCCATCCTCGGCACGACCATCCCACACGACCCGCTGCGCTCCTGCGCGCCTCGCCCCGTCGGCGATCTGGCGGACACGGCGTCCCGTCAGATCGTACAGCCCGAGCGACGCGCGGGGCTCATCCTTGGCGAGCGTGAACTCGGCAGCGACCGCACCGCGCGCGGGATTCGGACTGGCGGACAAGGCGAGCCCACCGGCGTGCCGCGGACCGTCGCCGACGCCAACCGCGAAGGCAGGGTCGTAGGTGACATAGACCGGTCCGGTCCACACGCTCGCGTTACTGGCCATGCGCACGCGCAGGTAGTAATGCGCCTCGGTACCCGTGGCGAAGTTGGCCGTCTCGCGCCATTGCAGCGTATTGCTGTTGGTGTTGAACGCGACCCGCGTCGCCTGCGAGAGCCCGGTGATGCCGCGGAACAGTTCGATCTGCGCCACGCTCTGGCCCACATCGGGATCGGTGACCTCTGCGGCGATGCGGATGCCATCGGGCCGCGTGAATGCCTCGCCCATCGCATGGCCCTCGGCCGAGAACTTCACCCGCACATTGTGGTCCTGTGTGGCATAGCACCTCCGCTCCGCCAGCGCATTGAGCACATTGCTCTTGGTCTTGCTCGAAGCGAGCACGGCGGTCCGGCTCTGAGTCGCAGCACCCCAGGTGGCGTTGTGGTTGTCCTGGTCGGCCGTGGGCGAAACGCGGAAGCCCTTGCGCAGGGCGTTCTGGAATGTGGCGTCGTAGCCTGTGTTGCCGATGTCGGACTCGTCCGTCTTGACCGAAGTCGAGGGGCCATTCACCACGGCCATCAGGTGCACCGCGGCCTTGGCCTCGACGCTGAGCGCATAGTTCCCGAAGTCGCTGGCGGCCGGATGGCACCATTCCAGGATCACGGGCGAAGCGGTGGGTGGATGGGCGAGCACGGCGCCGTACAGGCTGAGGTAATCGCCCTCGGCCACGAACACATCGTAGTTCCCGGCGTCCCAGCCGAACAGCACCGGAGCTTCCAGGATGTTCACATGTCCGTTCGCGGCCAGCCCCCACTCCTGCCCGTTGATTGCGACGAAGTCCCCATCCGCGTTGGCTGCCGCCGCTTCCGAGATATCGAGCGAATAGTCCGGTAGTTGCATTCCCGCGGACAGATGGTTGTGATCGCTCACGGCGAGGTAGTCGAGCGGTGTGGGTGCCGTGAAGCGCGCGAAGTTGAACGCGTCCGTCGGGGTCTGCAGGCCGTCGGAATAGCTGGTATGGGAGTGCAGGTTGCCGAAGTAGGTGTTGAACCCGAGGTCCGCGCTCAAAAGCGCGCCCGGTGTGGGAGCCGAGTTGGGTGAGTTCGAGACTCCGCTCGTGTTGGGGACTTCGTCCTGTGCGCGCAGCGCGAAGAAATAAGTGGAGTCCGGATTCAACCCGAACACATACAGGGTCTCGGGTGCGCCGCCGAGCGAGGGCAGCGGCTCGCTGATCCAACGATCCAGATCCGCGGCGGCATCGAAGTTCCCGGTCGTGATGAGCGAGTGCGACAGCTTGATGTCGTAGCCGCTCGCGGTGCCCGTGGCGCCGTCATCCCCGGGAGCCGTCCAGGTGAGCCGGATCTCGCCAGGTTTAATGCCCGGCGCCGCAGCCAGATTCGCAACCGTGCCGGGCGGGACGACATCACCGGTGTTGCCGTTCGATGCGCACAGGGAAGCGGTGCGCCAATCGAAGTTGCTGGTGCCGTTGGGCAGTGCCGCCCACACCACGCCTTCGGAAGGGACTGCGGGGTAATGCACGAAGTGCACGACCGTGGCGGGGACGGTGCGGTTCGAGACCAGATAGACATCGTCGCCGGTGTTGTTGAGGACCGCGGCCCCGCCCTGCATCTTGAGCACCCGGAACTCACCGGGCTGGATGATGGGGTTGCTCGAGCACGCGGTGTCGAAGTCCTCCGGGATGCGGGCCCGGACCGCCGCCGCATCGATCGTGGCCGCGTCGTCAATGGCCCAGCCCGT
>JANLOU010000281.1:0-3037 GCA_031366735.1 Candidatus Eiseniibacteriota bacterium | reverse complement strand
CCGGGCTGGGCTTGGCCATCTGTGCCCAGTTGGTGGAACGCATGAATGGCACCATTGCCGTGGACAGCTCGCCCGGGCACGGAAGCACTTTCACCTTCACGATCAAGGTGGGCGCCGCCGAGTGCGCTGCGGGCGAAGCTCAAATCGCGCACTGCGATTCGATCCGTGACCGCCGGGTCCTCATCGTGGATGACAATGCGACCAGTCGGCGCGCCCTGACGGGCTTACTCGAACACTGGCAAGTGCGCGCTGCAGCGGTGGAGAGCGGCGAGGCGGCGCTTCTCGAGCTGCAACGCGCGCAGGGTTCGCGCCAGCCTTACGAGTTGGTGCTGCTCGACACCCAGCTTCCCGAGATGGACGGCTTCCTCCTGGCCGAGCGGATCCAGCGCGAACACGGCGTGAGTCTTCCCGTCGTCATGCTGACTCCTGCGGGCCGGGTGGGTGATGTCGGTAGAGCGCGCGCCCTGGGTTTGGCCGGCTCGCTGACCAAGCCAGTCATGGGCGCTGAACTGCTCGAGGTGTTGCGTGCGGTCTTCGCCCAGGACGCGCTCCACGATGCGCAACCGGTGACCGGGCGACCCGGCCCGGCGGGGCAGGGCGAGCGACTCCAGTTGCTCCTCGCCGAGGACAATCCGATGAACCAGGTGCTCCTCTCCAAGTTGATCGAGAAGCACGGCCACAGCGTGCAGGTGGTGGAGAACGGGCGTCAGGTCCTTGCAGCGCTGGCCCGTGAGGAGTTCGACCTGATCCTCATGGATGTCCAGATGCCCGAGATGGATGGGCTCGTGACCACCCGGACGATCCGAGAGTACGAACGCGAGACCGGCCAGCACATTCCGATCATTGCATTGACCGCGCACGCCATGAAGGGCGACCGCGAGCGCTTCCTGGAATGCGGTATGGACGACTATGCCAGCAAGCCGATCGAGTCCGTCGCGCTGTTCGAGCTGATCCACCGCCTCGTCCGCGAGCGCTCTTGCGAGGCCCAGGCCGGCACCGATGCGACGGACCGCGCGCGCGCGCTCGATTTCCTGGACGGCGACCCGGAGCTGCTGGATCTGGCGATCCAACTCCATTTCGAACACGCGCCCACGCTGATGCAGGCCATCCGAGTAGCACGCGACGAGGGCGACACCGGCGCAATCGCACGCGCGGCGCACAGTCTGCGCAGCAGTCTGGCGGCATTGGGCGCAGGCAGCGCTGCCGGGATTGCAACGCAGCTCGAGGACGCCGGGAAACGGGGCGAGCTGGATCAGTGTCGCACCCTGACGGCGCGACTGGAGCAGGAGCTACAACGATTCGAGGCGACGCTCGACCCGTCCTCCAGGCGCGCCGCTTAAGGGACCTGCCGCGCTCGATCAGCGGGTGACGGTCGCGACCAGCGGCGGTCTGGGCAACTTGGGCCCGCGGTCGATCGCCAGCTTGAACTCGGCATCCGCCACGGCGCGCAAGCGGATCTCCGCATGCGTCGCGCGCACGCTCGTGCCGCGGGCGTCGTGGATCCTCCCACTCAGCGTCACGCCGGGCGCGAGCGAGCGATTGATGCCGTTCTCGGCCAACCCCCGCAGCTTGCCCACCGCCTGCGAGTCCGGCAGCGAAGCGCGGGCGCGAAGGAAGTCGCGGATATCCACGCCATTCATCCACGCCAGACTCTCCACCAACATCTGCGCGGTCCCCATGTCGTAGTCCAGGTCGGGCACATCCACCTGATGCCGCTCGGGGTTGAGTCTTGGGGTACCGGTGAAATAGATCCGACCCCGCACCTTCCCTGCCAGCGTCACCCCGAGCGCTACGCGGCCGCCGCCGATGCCACTGAGTTCGACATCCTTGATCACAATACGGTGCCCTTGCTGCACGATGCTGCGACCCACCAGCGCACGCTTGAGCAATGCAGTGGCCACCGGATACGAGAACGAGGCTTCGACGATCACGCGGGCACCCGTTCCAATGCTATCGGCCGGCTGCAGGAGCGGCAGCGGACGAACCTGCTCCGCCTGCGCACCCGTCACGATGCGCGGCGCCGCGATCACTCGCAGTCGTGCCCGGACCGTGTCTCCCACGGCGTCGACCGAACCCAGTTGAGCGGCATAGGGATTGATCTCGAGGTAGACATCCTTCGTCAACAGGATGCGCCGCTGGAACAAGGTCCAGAGTTGCTTGAACCGGCGGCGCACGGGCCACCGTCCCACCGCCTCATCGAAGAGCAGGAGTTTGCGATCGAGCATGGCGCGCGTCGCGGCGATGGCGCGGTCGGTGACATCGATGCGCAACACGGTCAGTCGGCAACGATCACACGGCTCGTCGCTCAGGGGCTCCAGGCGCGCCACGCGAGTGTTCGTCCGCAACTGCCAGTCCGGCGTCAGCTCACAGGTCGAGACGAGTTCCGCCCGCACCCGAGGCCGCTGCCCCTTGCCCACTCCACAACCTGCACTCAGCACGGGGCCGATCGGCGACCGGTACCAGACGCGCCCCTGATACTCGATATCGCTCGAGAGCGACAGCGTCCGGCCGTTCACGCGGGCCTTGAATGGGGAGCGGCTCACCGCATAGGCGAAGCTCGCTCGATCGTTGCTCGCGATGGGCAGGCGTTGCTCGAGGTCGCCGTAGGTGAGCGGCACCGCTGCTTCCAGAGAGTCCAACGCCGTGTTGAGGTTATAGGTCACCAGCACTTCGATGGTGGAGGCGACCTCCTCCAGATTCGCGTCGAACAGATCGGCGACCACGATGGGCGCCGGGGCATCCAGCACCCGCGTGTTCGCGAGTCGGTACCGCACATACATCCCCACCGCGGCGATCACCAACAGCACGAAGGCTGCGAACGCCCAGACGGATCGGCGCGAGGGAAAGATCATCGGTCAGCCGTGCCGCACACGCGTCACGGTCCAACCGGAACCGGTCCGCATCAGCTCGACCCGGGCGGGTGCCGCGCGGCTCCCCACAACGCGGACCGTGAGCTCCAGTCGGGAAGCGTTGCTGGCGTGCTTGTCGAACGGTAACTCCGCGCGATCCATGCGCACCCGGCCACGCGGCGACGTCA
>JANLOU010000263.1:0-13963 GCA_031366735.1 Candidatus Eiseniibacteriota bacterium | reverse complement strand
CGCCGCGCGCGACGCTGCGCGCGATTCCATGGGGCGTGGACCGCACTCGCTTCCTGCCTGCCACGACGCGCGAACACGGCTTGATGCTCAGCACGCGCATGCACGAGTCGGTGTATGACATCCCGTCGTTGCTGCGCGGGGTGGCAGCGGTGATGCGGCACCGGCCCGAAGTGTTCCTTGCGCTGGCGGGGGACGGCTCGCAGTTGCGAGAACACGAAGCGCTGGCGGCGAGACTGTTGCCGGCCGGGCGTTTTCGGTTCCTGGGACGGCTCACGCCCACGCAGCTGGCGGACTGGCTGGGGCGCGCCGAGATCTCGATCTCCGCTTCGCGCTCGGATTCCACTTCGCTGTCATTGCTCGAGGCCATGGCCGCCGGCGCCATCCCCGTGGTGAGCGATATCGCGGGCAATCGAGAATGGGTGGCGCCTGGTGACGGCGCACGGATGTTCGCGGTGGGCGACTCGGAGGGCATCGCGCGCGCGATCGTTGCGGCGCTGGAGGACCCCGCGTGGTGCGCGCTCGCGCGCGAGCGCAACGCCGCGGTCATTGCCGAGCGTGGCGATTGGCAGGTGAACTTCGGGCACATCGAGGCGGCATTCGAGGCGCTCGCGGCAGGCCGTCCGCTGCCGTCCGCGGGCGAGCGATGAAGCGTCGTGTGCTGATCCTCGCTTACTTCTATCCACCCTTGGCGGGCGGCGGGGTCCACCGCGTGCTGTCGTTCACCCGGTACCTGCCGCAGCTCGGTTGGGATTGCACCGTGGTGTGCGCGGGGGAACACGATTATTGGGTCCGCGATGAGTCGCTCCTCGCTCCGCCCAGCACCGAAGTGATCCGCGCGACCGGCGGCAGCGCACTTTCCACTTGGCTTCGGGCCAAGCGGGGCGGTGCGACGGGGCGGCGCTCGGGGCGGTCGTTCGCACCGTTACGCGGTTTGGGCGACTGGTTCCTGCTCCCGGATTCCTATGCGGGCTGGGCCCGACGCGCCCAGGCCGTGGCCGCAATGCGGCTCGCTGCGGGGGGGATCGATGCGCTGCTCACCAGTTCGCCCCCCGACAGCACGCATCTCGCCGGGTTGGCACTCGCCGATCGCTTCCAGTTGCCGTGGGTCGCGGATTTTCGCGATCCGTGGATCGGGCTGCACTTCCGCACTCCACCCACCGCATGGCACCGCGCACGCCAGGCCTCCATGGAGCGGCGCGTGCTCGAGCGCGCGGAGCTGTCGCTCACCGCCTCACGGACGCATCTGGCAGCCTTGGGTCACGAGAGCGGGGCGCGCGTCCGACGGGCGCTGCATCTGCCCAATGGGTTCGAGCCGTTCCCCGCGTCGATGCCAGTTTCCGTGGATCCGGTTCACTTCCGGCTCGCCTTCACGGGAACGCTGTCCCTCATGGAGGATGCGGGCACGCTGCTGGATGCCGTGCGGGCTGTGCTGCATCGCTGCCCCGAGGCGCGCGAGCAACTGCGGGTGGATCTCGCCGGCCCCTACGACACGGACTATGAATCGCGTGCAGCATCGCTCGGGCTAGCGGGCGTGGTGGAGTTCCATGGCCCACTTGCGCACCAGGCTGCACGCGAACTGCAACGCCGCGCCGACGCGCTGCTGCTTTGGAAGCCGCGCGCCGCGGGCTATGCCACGATGGTGCCGGGCAAACTGTACGAGTACCTCGACAGTGCGCGGCCGATCATCGCGCTGCTCCCGCAGGGCGACGAGGCGGCAGCATGGGTGAGCGAAGCCTCGGGCGTCGTGGTCCCGGTGGGCGATGCGGCCGCGCTGGCGCAAGTGATCGAAACGATGTACACGACATGGAGACAGCAGGGGCGAACGCCAGACCACCGGCTCGCGCGGCTCGACGAGCATGCGCGACCACGCCTCGCCGCGGATCTGGCGCGAGCGCTCGACAGCATCACCGGAGGGAACCCTTGATCCTCACGCAGAATGGTCCCGTCACACGCATCGAGCGCATTGGGCTGGCTGTTGCCATGGTCCTGACGCTCGCGCTCATCTGGCCTGTGCGCGGGTACCTTACCGACGATACGTTCATCCATCTGCAGTACGCCCGCAATCTGGCTGCGGGGCATGGATTCGTCTTCAACCCCGGGGAGCATGTCTACGGGAGCACCAGCCCCTTGTGGGTCGCGCTGCTCGCGGATGGCATCGCCCTCAAGTTGGATGGCGTTCTGTGGGCCAAGGCGTTGGGATTGGCCGCCACGCTGTGGTCCGTGGTCCTGTTCCTGCAACTCATGCGGCGGAATCTGCGCATGCCCGAGTTACGCGCGCTGGCCACGGTGGTGTGGGCGTCCCATGCGTGGATGATCCGCTGGTCCCTCTCGGGGATGGAGACGCCGCTCGCCGTGGCACTGGTCCTGGCAGGCTTCGTCGCGTTCACCGAAGGCGAGCAGTGGGGCTCGCGTCCCCTTCGCACTGGCTCCTTGTGGGCACTCGCCGCCCTCACCCGGCCCGAAGCGGTGTTCCTGCTGGTCCTGTGGGGAATCTTCCTCGTCATCGATACGGATTCCCGCGATGGCGTGCGGCGACTGTTCTACGGAGTGCTGCCTCCGGTCCTCATCTACGGCGGATGGCTGTTGTTCGCGCGCGTCTACTTTGGAACGTTCTGGCCCAACACCCTTGCCGCCAAGGCGGCGGGAGGCGAGGGGTGGGACTACTATTGGTCGACTTTCATCCGACAGGCGGGAATCGTGGGTCTCACCGACGCGGTCCTGGCGGGCGCCCTGCTTGCGGCGCTCGTGTTCGGGGGAAGACGCCTCTGGCCCCGCCGATTCCAGGCGCAACGGCTATTGCCTTGGGTGTGGGTCACCATGGTGCCTGTGCTCTATATCCTGCGCGGCGTCCCGGTGCTCTCCCGCTACCTGCTGCCGTTGTTGCCGATCCTCTCGTGGTTGGCATGGCGCGCGGTGGAGCGCTGGTGGGGCGGCAACAATCCCGATCCCGCTGCGCGTCGCGGCGCCGCGGTGCTGGGGCTGGGGCTCGCGGCATTGGCACTGACGCAGAATCTCTTCACCTATAACAATCTGGTCCTGCCGCAGGTGCGCTCATGGACCGCGGGCATGCACCAGAGTCTGATTCCGTGGGCCGAATGGTTCGCGGCGCATACGCCAGCCTCGTCGGTCATCGCAGCTCGGGATATCGGTGCGCTGGGGTACTACGGACGCCGGCAGGTTGTGGACCTCGCGGGTCTGGTGACTCCGAAGATGGTGCCAATTCTTCAAAAGCGGACGCTCGAGGACGCCACGGCGGATTTCTCGTTCGCGTCCTTCTCGCGCCCGGAGTTCCTCGTGGATTGTGCACCGCGCGCGTATGACCTTGCTTCACGCAGTCGCTACAGCGCAGCGCTCGTGCCCCTGGGGAATGCCTCCGTTCCCAATCTGGGGATCGCGCATCCGGGTGAAGCGGTCTACTCGTACTACCGCATCGATTGGGCGGTGTACGATTCACTCGAGGCGCATCGGTAGTCCGGGGAGCGGCACGCAGCGCATGCTGCGGTGTGGAAGGCAAGCGCTCGACCCTTGCCACTCCACTGCGGCGCTGCACACGCGTGCAGCGCCGCAGTTTTTGTGAATCCCTCGCCACTTTTCTTTTGACTCCCATATGCATGCGGCCCTACATTGCGCCGTGTGGGGAAAAGTGGGGGAACCGGGGGAAGCATGGTGACTCCGGGAACTCATTGGGGGCGCGATTCGAATGGCGACTTTTTACGGCACGAACCATTACTCGATCGACGACAAGGGCCGGCTCATCGTGCCGACCTCGATGCGTCACGTGCCCGGTCGCAAGACTCCGCTCAAAGTTTTCGTTCTCGTCGGCGGCCTGGATGGTTGCCTGTGGCTGTACGCCGACGAGGACTGGGGGCACATGGAAGAACGCCTCCGCAAGTTGTCGATTGGGACCGCCAAGCAGCGTCAGTTCGCGCGCGCGTTCCTCGTTGGGGCTAGCAAGGTGACGGTGGATTCGCAGGGACGCATCACCATCCCATCGTCGCTGATGAGCCGTGCAGGTCTCGGCAAGGAAGCCGTCCTGCACGGGCAAGTTGGGCGCATCGAACTCTGGGCGCCGGATCGGTTCGAGCAATCGGTCGGACCGGTGTCGGACGATCTCGATGCGCTGGGTGAGGAAGTCCTGGGAGACCTGTGATGGTTGCGCCGCTCACGACGCTTGAACCGACGAAGGCGATGGCCGTGAACCTCCAGTTCACGCGCGGTCGTCACGGCGCGGCTGCGCGGATCGAGATGCATGACCGCCCCACGGGGCGCGTCGCCGTGCTGGCGCTGCGCGGCTGGGTGGACCTGTCCGCCGAGCGCCGGATCGAGCAGACGCTCGAGGATCTTGCCGCTCGTGGCGCGTCACAGCTCCTGGTGGATTGCTCGCAACTGCGCCACATCGATTACCGCCTCGTTCCGCGGTTGGTGCAGGCGCTCGTCCAGTTCGAAGCCCGCTCGGGGGCCTTCGTGCTCTGTGGGCTCTCCCGGTATCTGCGCGACCTCTTCCGCCTTGCGGGGTGTGATTCACAGTTGCGCTGCTGGCCGTCGGCCACCGAACTGCTCGAAGCCTCACGCTTGGACCTCGGGCCCGCGAATGAGTGCGCGTCATGACCCGGTGCTGGTCCGCGAGACCCTCGCGTTCCTCTGTGGTGGCCCCGGTCTCTACCTCGACGCAACGCTCGGCGATGGGGGACATGCCGAAGCGCTGCTGTTGGCCGAGCCCGGAGCGCGACTGCTGGGCTCCGATCGCGACCTGGGTTCGCTGGCATTCGCACGCGAGCGGCTTGCCCCATTCGGGGACCGCGTGAGCTTCACCCACGGCACCTTCCGCGATCTGCCCGCTGCTCATGCGGCATTGGGGGGGGAGGGATTCGCCGGGGCTTTGTTTGATTTCGGGTTGTCGTCCGCGCAGATCGATGACGCGACCCGGGGGATGAGCTTCATGCACGATGGCCCGCTCGACCTGCGCATGGATCGCTCGCAGGGCGAAACTCTGTTGGAGCGTCTCGCTCGCACGGATGCGGACGAGCTGGCCAGTGTGCTGAAGGAGTATGGCGATGTCCCGGGCGCACCAAGGATGGCGCGCTCGATCATCGCCGCAGCTGTTGCCGGGGAAGTCCGAACCACACGGCAGTTGGCCGCTCTCTGCGCCCGCGTGTTGGGGGAGGCGAGCCCCAAGCGCATCGCGCCGGTCTTCCAAGCGCTGCGCATCTGGACCAATGACGAGATGGCGGATCTGGATGGCGCGCTCGCATGGCTGCCGGACGCGATGCGTGACGGCGCAACCGTTGTCACGCTGGCCTACCACTCGGGCGAGGACCGGCGCGTGAAGCGCACGCTGCGCGCGGAAGCCCGTGCGGTCTCGCGCCGACTGCCCGCACTCGTGCAGGACGATCAGGTGTCGCCATGGGAAGAGCTCACACGCAAGGTGGTGTTTCCCTCGGAGCAGGAAAGTGCAGTCAACCCACGTGCGCGTAGCGCACGGCTCAGGGCATTCCGGAGGAAGTCGAGATGAATCAGGATCGGCGTCGTTCTCGCCCCTCGTCGCGCGTTCACGAAACGCGTGCGTTCCGACTCGAGTGGGCTTGGTTGCCGCTCGTCATCCTCCCGCTGCTCCTGTTCGAGGTCTGGCGTACCTCGGCAGTGGCCAGCCTGAGTGTCGAGGTGAGCAAAGCTAACGCGCAGTTGAAACAGGCCAGCACCGTGTTCGACTGGACGCGAGCGGAGCTCGAGAAGGACTCGAACCGATCGCAGACCGGTCCCGTGGCAACGGCCATCGGCCTGTGCCCGGTGGACCCGACCCAGATCGTCGCCCTGCCTGCCGAATATCTCGAGCCCGAGTCGCCGCGCGTGAGCGTTGGTGCTCCGACCTTGTTGGCGGCGGCGGGCAAGGCCCTGCAGTCGCTCGTGCCGGACGCCACGGCACGCGGTCGCCAAGTGAACTGAACGATAAGCCGAACCGGACGCGCCCGGCTTGAGGTGTGCCGGCCGCGACACCGCACCGCGCGAGTGGGGCCGACGGTTTGCGTGAACCGTCGTTCCAAGGAGGGAACATGGCCCACAAGGAGTTGCGCAAGAGTCGGGTGCTGGTGGCCGCGGCCGGCCTGTTATTCGGATTGGTGTGTCTCTGGTTGAGGATCGCGTGGTTGCAGATCCCCCTGCACGATCAGTTCGAGGCTCGCGCGAAGGCGAACCAATCGCAGCATGTGAAGATCCTGCCGCGCAGAGGTCCGATCCTCGACCGGCGCGGGACGCCGCTGGCGCACGACCTCGACATCGCCCAGGTCGCGCTGTATCGGCCCCAAGTGCTGGATGTGAAGCACACCGCCGAACGAATCGCCCACGAACTGGGGCTCGACCCGCGCAAGCTTCGCAAGCAGATCGAAGCGGCGAGGGGCTTCCTGTGGATCGACCGCGATGTCGCGCCGGAAGTGGGCGACCGGATCTCCAAGCTCCGACTTCCGGGTGTACGGGTCGATGATGAGACCCAACGCTTCTACAAGTTGCAGGGAGCGGCCTCCGAGATCCTCGGCCGCACGAACAGTGACAATGTCGGAGTCGACGGGATCGAGTATCAGTTCGAGCGTGAGTTGGGCGGCCAGACGGGATGGAAGACCATGGTGCCCACCGGCCGATCGGACCTCACGGTCGAGTTCCCCGGCGCGGAGCGCCGGGCCGCGAAAGATGGCGCCACGCTCGTGCTGACGATTGATGCCGAGCTGCAGGCGATCGTCGAACACCATCTGGCCCGCGCGGTGGATTCCCTGAAAGCGGTGCGGGGGTTCGCGATCTTCCTGGATCCCTGGACCGGCGAGATCCTCGCCTCGGCGTGCGTGCCCCACCTGCCCGCAGGGCAGGCGAAGAACTGGAACTTCACCGACATGTACGAGCCGGGCTCGACCTTCAAGGTGGTGGTGGCGGGAGCCACGCTGGAGGAGAAGCTCGCCAAGCCCACGGAGTACTTCACGGCCTCCAGCACGGGGCGCGCGGAAGTGTTGCCCAAGGTGTTCATCCGGGATTCGCATCCCCGTGAGGGCTACACTTTCTTCGGCGCAATCCAGAACTCCAGCAACATCGTGTGCGGCAAGCTCGGCATCCGACTCGGCGCGGAGCGGCTGTATCGCTATTGCACGGCACTCGGCTTCGGCAGCATGTCCGGAGTCGAGTTCCCCGGTGAGACCAGTGGCCGGTTGCGACCCGTCTCGGCGTGGCAACCCCGCTCAACGCCGACCATCGCGATGGGGCAGGAGCTCGCGGTGACGCCGATCCAGTTGGCGCTGGCGTACGCCGCCATTGCGAACGGCGGGGTGCTCATGCAACCCATGTTGCTCAAAGAACTGCGTAGTCCCGACGGCAGAGTGCTGCGCACTTGGGCGCCGCAGACCTCCCATCGTGTCTTCAGTGAGCAGACCACCGCGACCCTGCGCGAGATGCTCTGCGCGGTGGTCGACAGCGGGACGGCCACCACCGCGCGCACGGCGGCCATCCGCATCGCGGGCAAGACCGGGACGGCACAGAAATACGACCCGCGCACGAAGGGCTATGGCACTGGGATGTACATGGGTTCGTTCGCCGGCTTCGCGCCCGCGGACAAACCGCGGATGGTGGGTGTGGTCGTGATCGATGAACCGCACGGCGCGCAGTACTACGGTGGCTTGGTGGCCGCTCCCGTCTTCCGCGAAGTCATGCTCGACCTGCTGCGACTGCCCGACGGACCCTTCGCGAACTCCAGCGCTGTCGAGGCCATGCGACCGCCGGCGGTGCCGGCTGTGACTGCGCCCGACCTGTGCCTGCTGCCCCCCGAGAAGGCGCGGCGCGTGCTGCGCGAATATGGGTTGAATGTTCGTTTCGAGGGGCAGGGGCCGCGCGTGCTATCGCATTTTCCTGCCGCGGGGCAGCCGGTCGAACGCGGCACGACGGTCGTGGCCTTCCTTGCGGCGCCCACGGATTCGAGTGGTCGGACCCTTCCGGACCTGGTCGGCATGTCCATGCGGCAAGCGGTCCGAGAACTTTCAAAGCGCGCGGTGAACATGCGTATCGCCGGCAAGGGAATCGTCGTGCGGCAGCAGCCGGTCGCCGGAACGCCGTTGCCGATCTCGGGATCGTGCCGGGTGTGGTGTGCCGATTCCGGCGTGCCGATCTCCTCGCGAGTGAACGCATCGGTCGCGAGCGCCTCATCGCGGACGAACCGGCCGTGACCGTGCGTGAGCTCCTGGCGGAAGTGGCGATCTCGAGAACGACGGGAGGGCTGGAGGCGACGGTGCGCGGACTCGCGCTCGATTCGCGTCGCGTGCAGCCCGGAGACCTCTTCTTCGCGCTGCCGGGTGTGCACGCCGACGGCGCCCACTTCGCTCAGGCCGCCATCGAAGCCGGCGCCGTGGCGGTGGTCGGCCCCGTGGGGCTGCGGCTGGCAGGTTCGACTCTGGTGGAGGTTGCGGAACCGCGCCTGGCGCTTGCCCAGGCCGCGAACCGTCTCTACGACGCACCCTCGCGTGCGATGCAGGTGGTCGCGGTCACCGGCACCAATGGCAAGACCACCACGACCTACCTGCTCGAATCCATCTTCGCAACGGCTGGCATGTCGAGCGGCGTGATCGGCACCACCGGCACTCGAATCGACGGCGAGACGAGTCCGAGCGCGTTCACCACGCCCGAAGCCCCGGAGCTCCAAGCGCTGCTCGCCCGCATGCGCGAGCGCGGTGTCCGCGTGGTGGCTCTGGAGGCGAGCAGCCACGCATTGGCCCAGCGCCGCACCTGGGGATTGGCCGTGGATGTTGCCGTTTTCACCAACCTGACGCAGGACCATCTGGATTTCCACGGCAACATGGAAGCCTACCTCGACGCGAAACTCATGCTGTTCGACGGGCGGAACGGTGCGAGCGGGAAGCCGACCGTTGCCGTGATCGGCGCGGACGACGCGGCGGCTCCGCGAGTGGCCGAGGTAGCAGTCCGCGGAGCGCAGCGCGTGGTGCGCTTCGGCGAAATCAGGGACGCCGACCTGCGGATCGCTTCGGTCCGCACGACCGAGCATGGACTCGACCTGGTGTTTGCGGAATCCGGTACGGAGTACCGATTCTCGTTGCCGTTGCTGGGGCGCTACAACGCTTGGAACGCCGCCGGCGCATTCGCCGCAGCGCGGGCACTGGGGGTGGATGCAGCGGTCGCGGTGCGCGGGCTGCAGCACAGCGCCGGTGTGCCTGGGCGACTCGAGCGCGTCGAGGCCGGTCAGCCCTTCACGGTGGTCGTGGATTACGCGCACACGCCCGACGCGCTTGAACGCGCGCTCGCCGCGTGCCGTGAACACACCCGCGCACGCGTGCTGTGCGTATTCGGTTGTGGGGGCGACCGCGACCGTGGCAAGCGTCCACACATGGGACGACTGGCCTCAATCGGCGCGGATCAGGCCTGGGTCACCAATGACAATCCGCGCAGCGAGGATCCCGCGGCCATCGCCGCCGAGATCGTCGCCGGGGACCCGACGGGATCCCTCGCTGTGATCCTGGATCGGCGTGATGCGATCGCCGCGGCGATCCGGGCGGCGCGGGCGGGCGATGTGGTGTTGATCGCGGGGAAAGGGCACGAGACGACCCAGACGCTGGGTGGACAGGTCGTCGCGTTCGATGATCGCGAAGTTGCGCGGGCGCTGCTGCTGAGCGGGAGTTCGGCATGACTCTGCTCGAGCAGCCGCTCATCACGCTGGTCCAGTTGGCACAGTGGGCCCAGGGCGACCTCATCGTGAAGCAGGTGCCCGAGGATCCCATTGCCCGCGAAGCTCTGCTCCGCAGCGGCGTCACGGGTGCGACGCTGGATACGCGCACCGTGCAGCCGGGAATGCTGTTCGTGCCACTGCCGGGCAGTCGCGCCGATGGGCACGCATTCCTTGACGAGGCGTTCGCGCAGGGTGCGGGCGCCGCGCTCTGCGCACGCGCGGTCCACCCGCACATCGCCCATCACGAGCTGGGGCCACTTGTGCTCGTGGATGATGTCACGCTCGGGCTGCAGCGGTTGGCCAGCAAGCTGAGGGAGTTCTGGCCCGGCGTGGTCGTCGGGGTCACGGGAAGTGTCGGCAAGACCACCACGAAGGAACTCGTCGCGGAGGTATTCGCCACCTCCACATCGGTCCTGAGGACGCAGGGGAACCTGAACAACCACTGGGGGGTCCCGCTCACGATCCTCTCGCTTCGGCCCGAGCACCAAGTGGCGGTGGTGGAGATGGGTATGAGCAACGCGGGGGAGATCGCGGCATTGGCGGCCATCGCCAAACCGCACGCGGCGGTGGTCACGAACGCTGGCAGCGCGCATCTGGAGGGATTGGGTTCACTCCAGGCAATCGCGCGTGAGAAAGCCTCACTGGTGCACGCGCTCGCCAAGGATGCTCCGGCATTCGTCGGAGCGGATTCCCCACTGCTCCTTGACGCAGTGAAGGGCGCGAAAGCCCGCATCATCACCTATGGATTCCCGCCCGAAGCGGATGTCCGCCCGGACCACATCGAGGATCTCGGGGAGCGGGGTTCGCGTTTCCAGGTGCCGGGTTTTCCGAGCGTGCATCTGCAGCTCGTGGGTCGACACCAGGTCCTGAACGCGCTGGGGGCGATGGCGGTGGCGAAGCACTATGCACTCGATCCCGAGAAAGTCGCGGCGGCGCTTTCAGCCTACCAACCGCTCAAAGGGCGGATGGAAGTCAGGCATTCGGGCGGTGCCACGCTGCTCGTGGATTGTTATAACGCCAATCCCGATTCGACCCGTGCCGCACTCGCCACGCTGGCATCGTGGCCGGGTGCTTCGCGCCGGATCGCCCTGCTCGGCGACATGCTCGAGCTGGGTGCGACTGCCGCGGTGTTGCATCGCGAGACCGGCGCGGCGGTGAAGGATGCCGAACTCTGGGCGGTGGGCGCGCATGCGTCGGACTACGCGCTCGGCGCGCGAGCGGCAGGATCCGAAGTTCGATTGTTCCCGGATAAATCCGCTGTCGCGTCGGCGCTTCAGTCGGCGCTGGCGCCCGGCGTGGTCGTGTTGCTCAAAGCATCCCGCGGGGCGGCGCTCGAGGATGTCCTCGCGCTCGTCGCGGTGGAGGGCTGATGTTCTACGAGTGGATCTTTCCGCTGCATCAGTTGCCGGGACTCTCCGTCCTGAATGTCTTCAAGTACATCACCTTCCGTTCCGCGTATGCAGCCATCACCGCGCTTGCGATCAGTCTGCTGTTCGGGCCGGTGATGATCGCGTGGCTGCGGCGAGTGAAACTGGGCCAGAAAGTCCGCCAGGAAGGCCCCCAGTCGCATCTCGTCAAGGCGGGAACGCCCACGATGGGCGGCATCCTGATCCTCACCTCGATCGTCGTGCCCTGCCTGTTGTTCGGGAACTTCCATTCGCGGCATCTCTGGCTGGCGCTTCTCACGACGGGCTGGCTCGGGGGGCTGGGCCTGCTCGACGATTACCTGCGTGTCGTGAAGAAACTGCCCAAGGGATTGTTGGGCCGCTACAAGTTGGTGGGGCAGGCATTGATCGGTGCTGCGGTGGGCTACGCGTTGCTCACGTGGCCGGAGCCGGGCCTGTCCTCGACGGTCACGCATGTCCCTTTCCTCAAATTCCGCTTCGTGGACTTCGGAATCCTGTTCGTGCCCTTCGTCATCCTCGTCATCACCGGCTCCTCGAACGCGGTGAACCTCACCGACGGACTCGATGGGCTGGCGTCGGGGCTCGTGTCGATCGCCGCAATGACGCTGGCCGCCATGTGCTATGTGAGTGGACACGCCAAGTTCAGCCAGTACCTCAATCTCAGCTACCTGCCCTATAGCGGGGAACTCACCGTGTTCTGCGCCGCGGTGCTCGGCGCTTCGCTCGGATTCCTCTGGTACAACTGCCATCCCGCCGATGTCTTCATGGGGGACACCGGTTCGCTCGCCCTGGGAGGAGCGCTCGGCGTCGTGGCCGTGCTGATCAAGCGCGAGTTCTGGCTCGTGCTGGTGGGCGGTGTGTTCGTGGCCGAGGCGCTGTCCGTGATGATGCAGGTCGCGTCATTCAAGTTGACGGGCAAGCGGATCTTCCGGATGTCCCCGCTGCATCATCACTTCGAACTGATGGGCTGGGCAGAAGGCCGGGTGGTGTTGCGGTTCTACATCGTTGGCGCCCTGCTCGCCCTGCTCACGCTGTCCACATTCAAGCTGCAATGAGCTTCGACGCGCACCACCCGCTGCCCTGGCAGCGGACGCTCGTGGCCGGAGCGGCCCGCAGTGGGCTCGCCGCGGCAAGATTGCTCCGTCGGCATGGGGCGCAGGTCCGCTTGTGCGATCGACGCACGGCGGAACATCTCCCCGAGGCAGCGCTCGCGCTGGCGGCGGAGGGCGTGGAGTGCCTGTGGGGCCGCGACGATGCCGCGCTGCTCGAGGGCTGTGACGCGCTCATCTGGAGCCCGGGCATTCCGGTGGATCATGTCCTCGCGCAAGCCGCGCGGGATACGGGCATCCCCGTGGTCGGCGAACTCGAGTTGGGGGCACTCGCGGCACATGCTCCGCTGATCTGTATCACCGGCACCAACGGCAAGAGCACCACCACGGACCTGGTCGGAGCGCTGCTGCGAGCGGCGGGCCGGGAAGTGGCGGTGTGTGGCAATATCGGCCGCGCCATCTGCGAGGTGGCGGAGTCCGTGAGCCCGCAGGGTCTGCTCGTGGTGGAGGTTTCCTCGTTCCAGCTCGAGACCGTCTCAAGACTGCAACCGTACATCGCCACTTGGCTCAACCTGACCCCGGACCACCTCGATCGTCACGGCTCGCTCGATACCTACGCCGCGATGAAGTCGCGGTTGTTCGACCGGCAGAGCGAAGACGAGTGGGCCGTGCGCAATGCGGACGATGCCGAGGTCCTTCGGCGCGTGAGCGGCGCCGGCTCGCCGTTGGAGTTCTCCGCGCAGCATGAGGTCGCCGAAGGGGCCGGTTTCGGCGAGGGCGAGTTGCGACTGGCATGGCGCGGGGGCCGGGAGCGTTTGTTGCCTCGGTCCGAACTGCGACTGCCCGGGCCGCACAATCTTGCCAACGCACTGGCCGCGCTTGCAACGGTGCTGCCGCTCGAGATCGCCCCCGACACGCTGCGCCAGGTGCTGCGCACTTACGGTGGCCTCGAACATCGGCTGGAACCGGTGGGCGAGGTACGCGGGGTGCGCTTCGTGAATGATTCCAAGGCCACGAACACGGCCAGCATGGAAGTGGCATTACAGAGTTTCCCCGCGCCCCTCGTGCTCATCGCGGGCGGTCGCGACAAGGGGCAGGATTTCCGCCCCCTGCACGCACTCGTACGAATGATGGTGCGGCATCTGGTGCTGATCGGAGAGGGCGCCGAGCCCATGCGCCAGGCATGGCCCGATGTGCCGTTCGACCTCGCAGGATCGATGGCCGAGGCCGTTACACTTGCCCACCGGGCCGCTGGACCGGACGGGGTGGTGCTCCTCTCACCCGGCTGTGCTTCATTCGACATGTTCCAGGACTACGAGGACCGCGGCCGGTGCTTCAAGGCTGAAGTCGCCCGACTCGCACAGGGAGGAACCGACTCGTGAATCGTGGCGACAGATGGCTGGTCGTGCTGGCACTGATGCTGACCATGGTGGGTCTGGTGATGGTCTACTCCTCGGGATCGTTCTTCGGCTTCGTGCGATACGGGGATGCGAGCCACTTCCTCAAAGCCCAACTCCTGCGAACCGCGCTCGGGGTCGGAGTGCTGTTCGCGTGCATGAAGCTGGAGTTGCGTTGGCTCGAGCGTCTGGCCCCGCTGCTGCTGGTGGGCGCGTGTGTGTTGTTGCTCCTGGTGGTGGTGATGGGGCACATGTCGAATGGCGCGACGCGTTGGCTCCGGGTGGGTTTCATGTCCCTGCAGCCCACCGATCTGGGCCGGATCGCGGCGGTCATCTTCCTGGCCTGGTGGCTCAAGCGCCGACCCGTGGAGGACCTGGGGTTCGTCCGGGGCATGCTGCCACCCT
>JANLOU010000262.1:0-4917 GCA_031366735.1 Candidatus Eiseniibacteriota bacterium | reverse complement strand
CTCAAGTTCGTGCGCCAGAGTCTGCCCGACACGACTGCGGGGGACCATGTCACCTCATTCGGCGCGGGGCTCGACGCGGGCGTGCTGTACATGCCGACCGATGCCGTCACCCTGAGCGCTGTGATGCATGATCTGACCACCACCTACATCACCTGGAGCAATGGCGCACGCGAGATCGTGTCGCCGAACCTGACCACCGGTTCGGCATTCAACTTCTCGCCCGCCGAGGGACATGCGCTCACCTACGCGTTCGATCTGGCGTGGAACTTCGAGGACCGGACATTCGATTCCAACTTGAAGCTGGGCAGCATCAGCGCCGATCTGCACACCGGGCTCGAGTACTGGTTCAAGAACACCATGGCGCTCCGCACCGGACTGAGCGGTAAGGACCTCACCTTCGGCGCGGGAGTCCGTTACCGGCATTTCGGGGCCGATTACGCCGCCTCGCTGCACCGGTTCTTCGCCAAGGATGACGATCAGTTCGCGGGCGACCGCAACCTCGACGCGACGCATCTGGTGAGCGCCTCACTCAGCTGGTAGCGAGCTGGGGTTCTTGACCGTCCCGCGGGCGCTTCATTAGTGTGCGGCGGATGCAGACACCCACGGATGGGAACCCTCCGGAACGGCGCGGAATGAGGCGTGTGCTGGCGTTGATCCTCTCGGGCGGCGGCGGAGAGCGGCTCGGTGTGCTCTCGGCCGAGCGAGCTGTGAGCGCTCTGCCGTTCGGCGGCAAGTATCGCGTGATCGATTTCGCGCTCAGCAATTGCTGTCATTCCCATCTGGGATTGGTCGGAGTGCTGGCACAGCACGCGCCCGCCTCACTCAACGACCACATCGGTGCCGGCCGACCGTGGGACTTGGATCGTCGCTCGGGCGGCGTCTACATCCTGCAGCCCTACCAGACGCGCAGTCATGCGGGCTGGTACCGCGGCACCGCCGATGCCATCACCCAGAATGCGGACTGGATCGAGGAGCGCCACCCCCGGCTCGTGCTGGTGCTCTCGGGCGACCATGTCTATCGCATGGATTATCGCGCCATGCTCGACGAACACGATCGCACGGGCGCGCGCGTCACGATGGCCGTCACACCTGTGCCGCCCACCGAAACCCAACGCTTCGGCATGGTGACCGTCGACAAGGCGGGCCGGGTGAACGCGATCGATGAGAAGCCCGCGCAGACCCTTGCCACCCGCGCGAACATGGGAGTATATGTGTTCGAGTGGGAGTTCCTGCGCGAAATGCTGCGCGGCCGCCCGGTGGACTTGGTGCTCGATGTGCTGCGTCCCATTCTTGAGACGGGCGAGAAGGTGCAGGCGCACGAGTTCGATGGTTACTGGGAGGATGTGGGGACGATCGCTTCGTACTATCGAGCCAACCTCGAACTCGTGCGACCCCAGCCGCGACTCGAGCTGCACGACACTCGCTGGCCCATCCTCACGCGTGACGAGGAACGCCCTCCGGTGCTGATGGCGGACCACGCCCATGTGGAGGACTCGATGGTCGCCAACGGTTGCAGGATCGCTGGAACCGTGCGGCGTTCGATCCTCTTTCCGGGCGTACGAGTCGCGCAGGGCGCAGAGGTCACCGACTCGGTGATCATGGCCGACACCACCATCGAAGCAGGCGCGCGGGTGTCGCATGCCATCCTCGACAAGTATGTGCGGGTGGGCGAGAACGCTTCCGTGGGAGAGGGCGATGGCCGCGGACCGAGCGAGCTGGATTGGCTGGCCGGGCTGGCATTGGTGGGCAAGGATTCATGGATCCCGCCCGGGGGGCGCATGCGTCGACCCAGTGCCATCGGCATCGGAGGTCGCTTCGAGGATTTCGTGGGCGGCGTCCTGCCACCCGGCACCGTCGTGCCGAGCCGCCGTTGGTTCGATGAGTTGCCGCGATGAGCGGCCGCTACGCGTTCATCCTCGCCGGCGGTGTGGGCAGCCGACTCTGCCTTCTATCCGAGCGCCGCGCCAAGCCGGCAGTGCCCTTCGGCGGTAAATATCGCATCATCGATTTCGCGCTCTCGAACTGCGTGAACTCGGATATCTACGACATCGGGGTGCTCACGCAATACCGCCCCACTTCGCTCAACCAGCACATCGGCACCGGGCGCCCCTGGGACCTCGACCGCACGCGCGGCGGTATCCAACTACTGCAACCCGCACCCGGTGCCTCGGCCAGTGATTGGTATCAGGGCACGGCCGATGCGATCTACCAGAATCTGGTGCACTTGAAACGCCGCCGCGTGGATGAAGTGCTGATCCTGTCGGGCGATCATGTGTACAAGATGGATTACAATGTGCTGTACGGCTTCCACCGCGCCAACCGCGCGCTCCTGACCGTGGCCGTGACGGATGTGCCCGAAGAGGATGTGAGTCAGTTCGGGATCCTCGAGACCGAGCCCAACGGGCGCATTGTGGGTTTCAAGGAGAAGCCCACGGGGCCCGTCACCAGCCGCAAGGCATCGATGGGGGTGTACCTCTTCGATCGCGAGGCCCTGATCCGTTGGTTGGTCGAGGACGCGGCGATGAGTGACTCCAGCCACGACTTCGGCAAGGACATCATCCCGCGCCTGGTGGCCCGCGGCGAGGGCGTGTTCGCGTATCAGTTCCCCGACTACTGGCAGGATGTAGGGACGCTGGATTCCTACTACGAAGCGAACCTCGCATTCTGCTCGGGCCAACCCCCACTGGATCTGCACGACCCCTCCTGGGTGATCCATACCCAGAGCGCGGACCGGCCGCCGGTACGCATCGAGCCCGGTGCGAATGTGCGCCATAGCATGGTGGCGAACGGCTGTTGCGTGGCAGGCGAGGTGTTCAACTCCGTGTTGTTCCCTGGCGTGATCGTGTCCCCGGGAGCCGTCGTGCGCGACAGCATCGTGATGCATGACACCATCGTCGGAGCCGGGTCGGTCCTGGACCGGGCGATCATCGACAAGGGTGTGGTGATCGGCAGCGGCGCGCGCGTCGGGTATGGCGACGAGATGGCGCACAATCGCGCCTGCCCTGAGCATCTCTCCAGTGGACTCGTCGTGGTGGGCCATCGCGCACGCCTGCCCGCGGGCATCACGATTGGCCGCAATGCCCGCATCGGCGCGAGCGTGATCGAAGCGGACTTCACCGCCCCGGTGGTTCCCGCGGGTGGCGTGGTGGATGGACCGGAGTCCATGCACTGAGGTGGGGGGACGCGTTGGCGGTGTTCCGCGATGCGGCTTACGCGAAACGCCCAACGCACGAAGGCCCGGCGCCCTTGCGGGGGCCGGGCCTTCCATGGGGAACAGGAGTCGTGCTACGCGGGCAGCTTCAACTTCTGCCCCACTTGGATGCGGCTGCCGGTGATCCGGTTGGCTTTGCGCAGCGATTGGATCGTGACGCCGTGCCGGCGCGCGATCGCGTCCAGCGTGTCGCCTTGGCGAACGGTCACCGTGCGTCGGGTCGCCTGCATGTGGCTCGTTCCACGCACGGCATGCGGGGTGGTGCGGGTGGGCTCCTTCGCCACCGCCTCGGGATCCGCGGGGGAGTCCGTGGCTTCCGCCAGAGCGACCGCACCTTCGAGTCGGACGAGCAGTCGCTGGCCCTTCAACACCGAGCCGCGCTTGTTCACTTTGTTCCACGAGCGCAACTCCGCAAGGGTGACGCCATAGCGCGTCGCGATGCTCGTGAGGGTCTCGCCGGCACGCACCACATGCACCTTCGTGGTGACCGAGGGCTTCTTCGATCCGGCTTGCGAGGCGGTCGTGGCCGTGTCGCTCGAGGGCGCGCCTTTGGCCAGCGCTTCGCTGTCCGCGACGGCCGGCGCGATCCGATCGGCGCCGAAGATGCGCAGCCGCATGCCGCGGCGGATCCCCGAACTGCTCAGCTTGTTCCACGCGCTCAACTGCTCGGGCTGCACGCCGTAGCGCTTGGCGATACCCGAGAGGGTCTCGCCCTTCTTCACGGTGTGCACCGTGCGGCTCACGGCGTTGTCGCTGTTGCCCCGGATCTGCGCGGGCAGACCGATGCGCCGCGTCGGCACATACGCGGTGGAGTGGCTCGGGTCATCATTGTCGATGATCTCCGGGCTGGGCGACTTCATGCTGGCAGGCACGGTCAGCAGCATCCCGCGCTTCAGGGGCCGCTTGCGGCTGATGTGATTCACGCTCGCCAGTGAACGCGGGCTGACCGAATACTCGGCAGCGATGCCCTTGAGCGTCTCGCCGCGCTTCACCCGGTGATTCACGGTGAGATCCACGGACGGCAGTTTCTGCCCCGCGCGTAGGCGCAGCGAGATGACTTCGCCCTTGCCCTGCGGCACACGCAGCGTCGTGACACCGCTCGCCGTTCGCACCGCATTGGCGCGGAACGCGGGGTTCAGGTCCTTGAGATCATCGATCGTGCAGTCGGCCAACTTGGCCACGCCCCGTAGGTCGACCGCTCCCTTCAATGACACCTCGTCGAACTCGAGCGGATCATCGAACTCGACATCGGCGAAGCCGTACTTGACCGGGTCGCGCGAGATCGCCAGCGCGGCCATGAACTTGGGCACATAGTCTTCCGTCTGCTGGGGCAGCTTCAGCTCCCAGTAGTTCGTGGTGCCCTGACGCTTCACGGCACGCAGGACGGTGCCCTCGCCAGCGTTGTACGAAGCCAGCGCGAGCGGCCAGTCGCCGAAGATGCCATACAGGTGTCGGAGATAGCGGGCAGCGGCGACCGTGGATTTCTCGGGATCGCGGCGCTCGTCCACCCATTGGTTCACATTGAGGCCGAACATCTTGCCCGTGCCCAGCATGAACTGCCACGGTCCAACCGCCGAGGCGTACGACTTCGCGTGCATGTTGAAGCCGCTCTCGACGAACACGAGGTGGACCAGGTCCTGGGGCAGGCCTTCCTTCTGCAGCACGCCGCGGAACAGCTCCATGTACCGACCCGAGCGCTTGAGCCA
>JANLOU010000244.1:0-3565 GCA_031366735.1 Candidatus Eiseniibacteriota bacterium | reverse complement strand
CAAGCGAAAGCCCCGCGGCCGCGATCGCGGCCAACATGGCCGCGAAGCGAACGCGGGGCTGATGGTCAGTACGAGTTGGGATGGTCGGAAGTCTCCGGTTCTTCGCTGCAGATGCCGTAGAGCTTCATGCGGTAGCGCAGCTTGTCGCGCTTGAGGTTCAGCATCTCCGCAGTCCGGCTCTGATTCCACTTGGTAGCATACGAGGCACGGAGTATCAAGGCCCGCTCCAGTTCCTCGACCAATGGCTCGAACGGGATGCCGGTCTGCGGGACGGAGTTCTGCAGCATGTCATCCACCCGTTGCCCCAGCGAGGCGTCAGCCTGCCCCGGACGGGCACGCGGTGCGAGCTTCAGGTGATGGGCCTCGAGCGTCTCGGCGGTCTCCAATAGGACGGTCCGCTCGAACAGGTTCTTGAGCTCCCGGATGTTGCCCGGCCAGGCGTAGTCGGTCAGCACGCGTTCCGCCGAGGGCGAGATCGCGCGGAACGGCTTCTTGAAGGCCTTGGCGAACCGCTCCATGAACAAGCGCGACAGCGGGATCGTGTCCTCCTTGCGCTCGCGCAACGGTGGCACATACAACGGCACCACCTTGAGCCGGTAGTACAGGTCCTCGCGAAAGCCTCCCTCCTTCACCATCTTCTCCAGGTCCTGATTCGTGGCCGAGATGATGCGCAGGTTGACCGAGATATCCTTGGTCCCGCCGACCCGCTTGAAGGTGCGCCGCTCGAGCACGCGCAGGAGCTTCACCTGGAGCATGGGCGACATCTCCCCGATCTCGTCCAGGAACAGGGTGCCGCCGTTGGCCAGTTCCATCAGGCCGAGCTTCTGTTGGCGCGCGTCGGTGAACGCGCCTTTCTCATGCCCGAACAACTCGGACTCGAGCAACTCGCTGGGAATGGCGGCGCAGTTGATCTCGACGAATGGCTGCGAGTGCCGCGCGCTCATGCGGTGGATGAGATTCGCGAAGTACTCCTTGCCCGTGCCGCTCTCCCCTTCGATGAGCACGCTGGTGGTGTCCCCGCGCGCGACCTGCTCGGCGATGGCGTAGGCCTCCTGCATCGCGGGAGTTCCCGAGTGCAGGTAGTCCTCGTCCGCGAACGCCTGGTGCCGCAGCCGGCGCAGCTCGAGCCAGATCTTCTGCGACTCCAGCGCCCGTGCGGCGAGCGCGAGGAGTTCCTCGCTCTGGAAGGGTTTCTTCACGAACCAGAATGCTCCTGCGCTCATGGCCTCGACGGCCGTCTCCAACTCACCGAACGCCGTCATCAGCACGACCGAGACTTCCGGTTGCACACGCTTGATCTCGCGCAGCAACTCGATGCCGGTGCCGTCGGGCAACTTGAGATCGAGGAAGGCCATGTCCGGCATGTCGCGTTCAATCGCCGCGCGCGCTTCGCGCACGGTGCCGGCGCTGACCACCGTGTAGCCTTCCGCTTCGAGGGCCTGACACACGAAGTGCCGGATCGAGTCCTGATCGTCCACGACCAGGATATTCGCCTTGCTCATACCAAGCCTCCCTGATGCTCGAGCGGCAGTTCCACACGGAATGTGGCGCCCTGCCCGGGCTCACTGGATACCGTCAAGCCACCACCATGGCGCTTCACGATGTCGTGCGTGATGTAAAGGCCAAGACCCGTGCCGCCTGCCTTGGTGGTGAAAAAGGGTTCGAACAGCGTCTTCTGGGTATCGGCGTCGATGCCGCAGCCCTGATCGGTGACACTGACCACCACCGCCGGCCCCGCTCCCTCCGGTCGGCGAGCGGGCGCCATCGCCGCGTGGATCACGATGTGCCCGTGGCGTTCCGAGGCCTCAGCCGCATTCTTGATGAGGTTGATGAACACCTGTTGCAGTTGATCGGGGTCGTGCGGCACCGGGGGCAGGTTCGCCGCCAGTTCCAGACGGGTCTCGACGCCGCGGTCGGCGAGCATGGGTTCCATGGACTGGAACGCGCGGCGCACCGTGTCTGCAATCGGCCGCGGGCGCAGGTCCAGCCGCCGCGGGTGCGTGACATCGAAGAGCTCCTGCACGATGCGGTCGAGCCGCTTGATCTCGGAGAGCACGAAGTCGAGGTTCTTGCGCTGCGCGGCGTCGTCCCGGAATGCCTTGGCAAGATGCTGCACGCCCATGCCGATTCCCGTGAGCGGATTGCGGATCTCGTGCGCAACACTCGAGGTGAAGCGTCCCAGTGCCGCGAGTCGATCCATCTGCCGCGCGTGTTCCTCGGCCTGCTTGATGGGCGTCAGGTCGAGGAAGGTGGCGATGGCGCCATACACCTGACCCGAATCATCGCGCAGCAACGAAGTCGTGATGCGGACCGGCAGGGCAGAGCCATCGCGCGACCGCAACAGTGTCTCCTGCCGCACGACTTCGCGGCCCCGCCCCAGCGTATCGGAGATCAACGACTCCCCTTCGGAGCCGAACACCTCCCCGATCGCCAGCCCCAGTGCGTCCTGCTCGGACCACCCCAGCAGATCCTCGGCGGCCTGATTGAAGCTCAGCACTTCGCCCTGCAGATTGACCGCGACAAGCGCGCTGGCCATGGAATCGAGCACATTCTCGAGGAAGCGCTGGTTGCGGCGCAGTTCCTGGAACAGCCGCGCGTTCTCGACCATCGGCGCTACCGAAAGCGCGATCGATTCCAACAGGGTCACATCCGCCGCCGTCAACGGCGGGGCGTCCAGGCTACGGGCGGCGGCGATCACGCCCAGCGAGGGCAACAGCTCGCACGCCAGACACCGGCGCTGCCCCTCTTCGCGCGCCACGGCCCAACCCTGGGCGTCCTGCCCGGGCGGTGGCGTCAGCATGGCGGCGTCGCCGACCATGCAGTGCGTTCCGCAGACCTCGGACTGTTCGTGGGCATGCACGGATTGGCTACGCTGCAGCGGCACGCACGCGATGGAACCCAGATGCTCGAAGGCCTCGTGCAGTGGGTGGGTCTCGACGACCTGTGCGGGCGGATGGCGCCGGCAATCCCGGTGCAGGAGCGTGCGGTTGAGCCAGACCGTGCGCGCGAGCGCGCCCCGCTCGCCCACCAGGGGCACTTCGAGCGTGGTCGTGCCGGCGCCCGCGCCGGGTCGGCCGTTCGTCCACGCGCCCGTCAGGACGCCGCGTTCGCGGTCGATGAGCAACAGGCAGACTTGGTCGAAGCCGAACGCGCGTTGCAGGTAGCGCGTGACGGTGCGCGTCGTCTCGGCCACATCCACCGTGTTGGTGAGACTGCTGGCCACTTCGCGCAACGACACGAGCTGCACATTGGTCTCGATGAGGCGCCGGTGACTGCGTTCCAGCTCCTCGACGAGCTCCGCCAAAGTGCGCACGAGCGTCTCGGTATCATCGACACCGACGCTGGACGCGGGCTCCATCCGATCGGATAGCCCACGCACCTCGTCGACCCGGCGCAACAATGTGCGCAGGGTATCTCGTTCCGATCCAGGCATGTTTCCTGGTCGGCGCCGCCGGAAGGGGTCCGAGGGCGCGGTCTGCAAGAGACCAAGTGAGGAGTGCGTCGCCTAGGGCGGGAGTTCGGCGACGCGTCCTTGGGATTATTGTCCGCGCGGGCGGCCGGGGCC
>JANLOU010000355.1:0-2975 GCA_031366735.1 Candidatus Eiseniibacteriota bacterium | reverse complement strand
GGCACCTGCGTGGCGATGCCGGTTGCGGCGTCGGTGACGGTCTTGGAGCCGAGCCATGGGCCCTTGATCCAGCCGGTACCCCATGTGGCGGGGATGAACGCCCGCATGCCACCGGGGATGTTCGCATCGCGGAACCAGGTGATCGCTGCTCCGAGCGCCGCCGCAATGCCCAATGCCTTGGCCTGCTGCGCTGCCTCGCCGCCTTCGGAGTGCAGCGCCTTGAGTGTGGCCGCGGCGGCGGTGCCGCTGGGGTAGGGCAACTGCTCGATATTGATGTACTGGCGCTTGGCCGGGATGGCCAGGAACACTCCGAGCGAGGAGATCAGGATGACCCACACGATCAGGATGTGCTGGGGCGGGACGGCGCCCGGGTTGAGCATCATCAGGGCCGGGATGGCGTTGACGATGCCCGCCGAGGTCATGGACCCCGCCGCCGAGGCCGCCGACTGCATCGCATTGTTCTCGAGGATGCTGAACTTCTCGAGGCGGAAGACCTTGGTGAGCCCTTGGAAGATCACATACGCCAGGATGCACGAGGTGATCGCCACCCCCATGCTCCATCCCGCCTTGAGGCCCACATACACATTCGACAAACACATCAGGGCCCCGAGCATCATGCCCATCACCACGGCGCGAACGGTCGCCTGTTTCATCTTGTCGCCCTGATAGACATTCTCGAACCAGTGGCGCTCGATCTCGTCGGGGCTCAGCTTACGCTCGGGCGATGCGATGTCGTCGGCAGCCAAGGATTACCTCGGGATGCGGGTCAGGGGACGATGCGTGAGCGGTCAACCGGCCCAAGGTGGCCGACGAACCCACCCGCTGGCAAGGGCGAAATGCCGCGTGCACGGCCGGACGCGCGACGCTCCCCAACTCCTAGCGGGCCAGTCGGGCCTTCCAGCCGAGCGCCAGATCGCGCAGTGGACCCTGCGTCGCGATCGCGAGGAAAGCGTCCACCGCCTCGCGTGCCTGGCGGCGGCGACGCGCATCGGGCGCCAACTCCCACGAGGCATAGCGGGCGTGCGCCGCCTGATAGCGCGCATCGGGCACCGCTGACTCGCCGCGCACCAGCCCGGCGACCAAGGACCAGCGTTCGCCCGCAACGGTCCATGCCTCACTCGAAGGCGACCGCTCGGCAAGCGCCTGTGCCTCGCGCGCGAACGCGACGGATGCGCGCGCGGGCGCACTCTCGCGGGCGTAGACATCGGCGCGCACTTTTCCGGCCAGCGCATCGGAAAGTGGCGAAGTGTTCGTCTTGCGGACGACTCCAAGTGCGGAGCGTGACTTGCCGAGCGGGTCCACGGCCTCGAGCGTCACGACCAGCGCCTGCGTCGAGGACGGCCCCACGGTCAGCCGCCGCTCCCGGAACCCCACCGCCAGCACGCTGAGCGTCGCCGCCTGCCCGGGCTGCGGCACGCAGAACGCGCCGTGCGGATCGGTGGTGGCACCGCTCCCATCGGCGGTGAGCGTGACGCGCGCGCTGGCCACGGGGCGACCCAACGCATCGCGCACGGTGCCGCAGAGTTGGCCCATCGAATCGAGCCGGTTGGTCACCGCCAGTTCCTTACTCGCAACGCCGTCCTCATCCTGCGCGGGCTGCATCCCGCCTCGGCGATCCGTCGCAGCGGCGGGCGCGGGCACTGCGCTGGGTGCGACCGGCTGATCGGCCTGCGCCTTGGCGTCAGCACTGCGTTGCTCGCGCATGGGCTGGGCGAGCAACTCGCGCTTGGCGCGCGTCTGCTCGGACTCGCCGGGAATCGGCGTGAGCGTCGGCCGGGGCATCGCGGCGCGTGGATGGACCGGCACATCTTCGCCGTTCGGCCCCGGGCGCACTTCGACCATGCGCGCCCGCGGGCTCTGGCGCGCACTGGGAGGCGATACGGTCGCCACCTCGGAGGGCGCCGCCTGGGCAGCAGGCGCGGAGGCCTCCTTGGATTGCTCGACGCTCGGCGTGGGCTCGCTGCGAACCACGGGCTCGGATGGCAGCATGGCCTGCGGCGTCACGGCATCGCGTTGCGAGTTCTGATACGCAATACCCGCCACGACCAGCAACGCCAATGTGCCGCCCGCATAAGTGAGGCCGCGTGGGGTGAGCAAAGCTGCGAACCACCCCGCGAGCCCTTTGCGCTGAGTGGGCGCCTGCACGGGAGCCACGGCCGGCGTTTCGGCCGCGATGCGCGCGGATACGCGTTCGGCGAAGGTGGCGAAGTAGGCCTCGCCCGGATCATGCTCGAGTTCCTTGGCGAGCAGTGCATCCAGCTCTTCGTCGTCCAAGTGGCTCATGGGGTGTCTCCGGTCTGGGCCTGCATGATGCGCTTGAGTTCGGCCCGTGCGCGCGACAGTCTCGACATCACCGTGCCGACGGGAACTCCCAGCGCTTCGGCGATCTGTTCGTAGGCGAGATCCTGCACCGCGCGCAGCGCCAGCACGGCTTGATGCTCCTGCGAGAGTTGTTCGAAGCACGCGCGCAACCGGGCGCTGCGTTCGTTTGCGGCGGTATGGTCTGCGGGATCGTCATCGGTGCCCCATTGCATGCCCGCTTCGACGAGTGGCTCGATGGAAGTCTCCGGGCGCCGCTTGCGGTGGCGGAACAAAGAGTACGCCTGGTTGGTGGCGATGCGCGCCAGCCAGGGATGGAGCGGCTGCCCAGATTCGAACCGGCCGATCGCACCCCATGCGCGCACGAAAGTCTCCTGCGCCAGGTCGTCCGCATCGGAGGTGTTGCGCGTGAGCGCATAGGCCACGCGGTACACCGCCCGCTGATAGCGGCGGACGAGTTCGGAGAAGGCGGCCTGGTCGCCCTTCTGGGAGGCGGCGATCAGGGCGCTGTCGTCCGGCCCGGCATCTGGAGTACGCCCCCCCACCCCCTCTATTCCCAATCGTCACCTCGGTTGTGCCCCGAAGATTGCAGTTGAGGGCCCGGAGCCCCTTCGCTCCCGAGCCGCGTGTTGCCGCACAATGACTTAGGGGGGCGG
>JANLOU010000203.1:0-1879 GCA_031366735.1 Candidatus Eiseniibacteriota bacterium | reverse complement strand
GGGCCGCGGTCAGCGCGTCGGCCAGCGCGATGCCCAGCTCCACCACGCGCGCGGCCGGCAGTCCCTCGGCGCTGACATGGCGGTCAAGCCCCTCGCCGTCCACCAGCTCCATGGTGAGGAAATGGGTGCTGTCCGCCTCCTCCATCGAGTGAAGGACGACGATGTTCGGGTGGGACAAGCTGGCGACGGTCCGCGCTTCGCGCTCGATGCGGGCGAACCGCTCGGCGTTGGAGGAAACCTCGGCGGGCAGCACTTTGAGCGCGACCTCACGCCCGAGCTTCGTGTCGCGGGCGCGGTAGACCTCTCCCATGCCCCCCACGCCGAGCAGGGCGACGATCTCGTAGTTTCCCAGGCGCGTGCCGGTGGCCAATGGCATCGGGCGAATGTACATCAGCGGGGCGCGAACTGCTCCATGAGGCCGTGCCCCACCGCCCGCGCAGCGTGGAAACGCTGGCGACGGCACGCGGCGTGCGGTGGTTGTGACAGTCCGGTTGGCTCGGTGCTATTTTGGCGATACACGCTTCGATCCCCCGGCGAGCAGCAGGGATTGCGATGGAGGGCATGTGCAACTCACGAGTCTTGAGGCGATCACACGGGCGTTCGACGAAGCAGACGTGCCGTTCATCGTCGTCGGTGGGCTTGCGGTCGTAGCGCATGGCTATGGACGCCAGACGCAGCACCTCGAGATCGTCATTCCGTTACAGCCTGAAGCTGTGAGAGGCGCATTTCGGGCGCTTGGAATGCTGGGATACCAGCCTCGCGTTCCCGTGACCGCGGAGGGGTTCGCCGACCCCGAGCAGCGGGCGCGATGGACTGAAGCCAAGGGCATGACCGTGTTGAACTTTCACAGTGAGAAGCACTTCGGTACTCCGGTGGATGTGTTCGTGACCGAGCCGTTCGACTTCGACGAGGAGTATCGCCTGGCCATGGTCGAGGACATCGCCCCCGGAGCCCCGGTGCACATCCTGCGGCTGGAGACATTGCTGCGACTCAAGCGCGAGGCCGGTCGGCCGCAGGATCTCGCGGACGTTGCCGAGTTGAGTCTCTTGCATGGTCGGGACTCGAATGGCTGAGCCGATCGACTGGGGAGTCGCGACTTGGGAAGGCCACCGCCGCAGTCAGCATCAGGAGTTCATGGCGTTGACATTGCGCGAGAAGCTCATGGTCATCGAGCAGTTGGGCGAGGTTGCCGCGTTCTTCGCGGAACGGCGGCGGGCGCGCGGTCTCCCGGTCCATAAGTCCTCTTCCCCTGCTCGGCCGCCCGGACCAGCCCGGGACGTGTGACTTCCGGGAGTGCCGAGCGCTAAACTTGGGGTCGCGTCCCCGATGGGTATTGCCCCCTGGGGAGTCGTGTGTGCCGGAACGTCCACTTCTAGAGGCGCGATCGCTGTCCGTGAGAATCGACGACGCAGCCGCGCAATGGCTGGCGGGTGCCGTCGCGACGCAGCGCAACGACAAGGGGCGGCGACTCGCCGCCGCGCGCGTGCGCGCCCATCTGCTGCCGCTGCTCGGTGACCGCGAGTTGGGTTCGCTGACCGCGGACCACGTGCGCACCTACCGACTCGCGCTCGAGCTCAAGGGCATCGCTGCGCTGACCGTGATGCACGTGTTGAGCGACCTGCGGGCCATGCTGCGATGGGCATGCGAAGCCGGACTGTTAGAGCGCTCGCCATTTCCGAGCCGCGTGATGCCGCGAATCGCCGAGCGCGCTCCGCAGGGACTGTCGCCGGCAGAGGTGGCACAGCTCGTGGCGTTGGCGGATCCGTGGGGGTTCGTGTTGCGGCTGCTGCTGGGGACTGGTCTGAGGTGGGCCGAGGCGTGTCGGGCCTGCGCCGAGCATGTGCGCAGCGGGATGCTCGAGGTGGACAGGACAAAGTCG
>JANLOU010000194.1:0-2748 GCA_031366735.1 Candidatus Eiseniibacteriota bacterium | reverse complement strand
CCGGGCTTCTTTGGTGGGTATGTCGACTCGGTGATGAGATCCGGGCAGAGCCTGCTTATCGGTAGCAACGGATTCGCGAATGTCGCTGGAGCACCCGCCGATTTGCAACTGCCGGTCGAATTCGATCCAGTTGGAGGCTGGGTCGAACTCTACGCAGCCGATCGTGTGGGCAGCCCGGGTCCGGGATTGCTCACCTCCCTGCGCTACGGCACTCCCGAGGTCCCCGCGCCCGGGCCGGGCCACAGTGTGAGCCGTATCAATACGGGTGCGTTCCAAGAGACCGACCGACCGACACCCACCGGCTGGAATCGCCTCCGCGTTGTGGCAGATTGCTACGCACCTGTCGACACGATGGTGCGAATCGAAGGACTCGCATGCGCATGTGCCACCGGAAAGCCGGACTACGGCTTCATCCAGCTCGTCTCGCTCAATCCCGCGGCATTGGTGGTGGCCAACCTGGGTCTGCGTATGCTCGACGGGGCGGGCAACGTGCTCGCGGATCTTCCGCGGGTCACACTCCCAGTCGCGGGCGCACCGTGGGCGAGCGGACACCTTCTCGCAGGGACCGCCGGCTACAGTTCGAATGCCGGCGCCAGCCGCGATGTGCCGCTCCTTATTCCCCCACCGATGGAGTCCGGCAGTGTGGAGCTGTACTGGGTGGATCCCGCCACCCGCACGGAGCATCGACTGGACCGCTGGTCGTACGGCCATGCAGGCGAACCGAACGGACCGTTCCCGGGCGCGTCACTCGTCCGGGATGGCAACTCCGGCATCCGGCTGTCCAGCTTTCAAGCCACCCAGAACCTAAGCGGTCAGTACGCTTACGGGCCATGCTCCGGCTATCGCTCGCCCACCTCGTTCTTCGTCAAGCAGTTCGGCCTGCAATGCTTGCAAGGCTCCTTGGCGCAACAATATATCGAGCTGCAGTCTACTCAGACGGCGCTGCTCGACCCCACCGTGGGGCTCGAGGTCCTCGATGCGACCTCACAACTTTTATTTCGCGTGGACAGCCTCTTCAGCGCCGTACGCTGGCAGCAAATCACCGCCGATAAATCATTCCTGCTCGCGCCGAGCAGCGCGTCAGCACTTGCGGGACGCGCGCCGGATCGATTGCTTCCGGGAACACTCGACACGCTCGGCGGCATCATCCGGCTCTACCAGAAGCTCAGCACCTCGGCTCGCATCGTCCTCTCCACCTCGACCTACGGCACGCTGATTCCCGGAGGGCACCCGCCCATTCCCGGATTTGGTGTGGCCTCGAACCCGCAGCGCAGTCTGGCGCGCACCCCGCGAAGCTTTCCAAGCGTCGCGTGGGAACTGCCCGGCTGCGGCGGCACGGTCCCGACCGCAGCCCGCATCAGCGAGGTCTCGCTCGGGTGTCCATACGATCCGCTCGATGGCAGCGGCCAGTTCATCGAGATACGCAACGTCGGCCCAGACGGCAGCAAGCCCGACGGACTCTGGCTCGAACTGCGCGACGCAAACTCAGAGACGATCCGGGAACGCACCCAATTGTTTGCCGGTGAGGATGGTCAGCCATGGGCCGCGGGTGCCCACGTGCTCATCGCACGACCAAACTTCACATCGCACAATCCCGGCCTCGTGCCAGACGTGACGCTCACTTCGACAACGGACCCCGCCGTGTTCCGTCCACGACTCCTCTGGTCACCAACAGTGCGGTACGAGCCCGTCGTCATTGACGAACTCGACGCGGGCGCTGTCCCTCGCGGCCAGAGCCTCGAACTGCAGTCGGATGGGCTGTTCGTACTGCAGACCATCCCCACGCCTCACAATGCCGCCGGTGACTCGCTGACCGGACCGAACTCATGCCTCGGTGGCAAGACCATGAATGCGCCCGTCACGGTGTTCACCGTGGCTGCAGGATGTCGAGCCGAAGGTTCGGTGACCTCATTCATGGAGCTTGGGTGGACCTCCGACTCGCCTCGAAGCACGCTGCGCCTCCGCATCCTGGATCATACAGGGGCGGTCGCAATCGATCAGGGCAATCTGTTCGCGGCCCCCGAGCCGGCGAAAGCCACCGCCGATGCAAGTTCATCCGAGTGGTACTTCAGCAGCTGGGTCATTGGCAATGTCGGGTTCCAGGCGGCGTCAGGCTATGCGCCTCGTATCGAGAAGCCGCTGCCGATCGACCCCCTCGGCGGCGACATCATCCTGTACGTGCCCGACCCTGGCCATCCCGACATCGTCTCGTTCCGCTACAAGCATGGTCCGCTGCCGTTCGGTGGCGGCTATCAGCGCAACGGCACCGTCAACAGGCTCTATCCAATGACCTACGCGTTCCAACCTCTGGTGATGCCGGGCACCCGCATCTTGGAATCATTCTGGACCGGTTCGTGGAGCTGCTACGGCGATGAGTACGCATCGCGGATGAAGTTCCTTGCCGCTGGTGGCGCCTGCCCCGACGGCGACCCGGACTACCGCTACATCATGATGAAACCCTTGATCGGCGAGGTGTGCGGCCCGAAAATCATGCACTGCTCCCCCTACCCCTTCTCGCCGAAGACTCTCCGGATCCGCACGCGCGATGCGAGCGGCGCGGTCCTCGACTCCGTCACCGTCGAACCCACCATGCTCCTGACGTACTGGTCCCAACTCGACTTATGGACGGGCGGCGTGAGCGGCCTGACTGGTGTCCTCGCAACGGCGAGCGCACCGCGCATGGATCCCGAGGGCGGTGCGATCGAGCTGGTCCAACTGGATCCCTTCGGTCGTGCAGCGGCGACCGGC
>JANLOU010000179.1:0-1831 GCA_031366735.1 Candidatus Eiseniibacteriota bacterium | reverse complement strand
CACTTTGTGGGCACCGTCGAGAACCCCGCGAGCTATCTCGCCGCGGCCGATGTGTATCTCGAGAGCTTCCCGTTCGGCTCGCAGACCGCGCTGCTCGAGGCGTCACTCAGCCGCCTGCCCGTGGTGCCTGCGTACGCGCCGCTGTTCCCATTGCTCGTCGCCAACGACGACGCGCTGGTCGATCTGCTGCCGAATCCCGCGACCGAAGCCGACTACCGCGCGAGCGCCGAGCGCTGGATCGCCGATCCGGCCGGCCGCCATGCGTTGGGTGCACAACTGCGCGAGCGGCTGTTGGTCGATCACGTGGGCGAGGGATGGCTCGGGCGGCTGCGCCAGCTCTACGCCGAGACCGACGCGCTCAGGCACGAACCGCGCGAGATCCCGGTGGCCCCGTGCAGCCGCAGTGGCGCCGACCTGAGCCTCAGCGAGTGGAACGTGATGGCGGAAGGGGAGCCCTACGCCTCGGGCACCGCGCGCGATGCCGAGTGGGCTGCCCTGTGCCACGCCGCCTCGATCGCGAGCCTCGCGGGCGATACCGGAGCCGCGCGTGCGAACGCATTGCGTGCGTTGCTGCACTCGCCCACGCGCCGCGCGTCATGGCGACTCGCCGAGCGCTTGCTGCTGGGCGCGGGCGTGCGCGGGCTGCGACAGCGGATGCGGAGCTGAATGACAACGCGGGGCCGCTCGCAATGAGCCGCCCCGCGCGAAACGACGTAGAAGTGCAGTTTGCTAACTGCGCACCACGAGCCCGGTCTTCAAGTTCATCTTGTAACGGTACCCACCGGTGGTAGTGACATCCGGCGTCTGGGTGCCGTTGAAGGTCACGACCACGGTGACATTGAAATGACGACTGACATCGCCGCGATTGTTGCTGCCCAGCCTGTCGACCTTGAGCGTCCACGTCGCCGTGCCGCTCAGGGGCCACGACGTGCTGGTGAGGGGCTTGAGCTGCACCATGTTCTCGACGAGTTCCGCGCCCTCGAGATAGGTGTAGATGCGGCCACCGCGGAAGCGCGGGGCGAACGAGACCTGCAGCGTGTCGTTCCGCGCCGCGTTGGTGGTGAGCGTGTCCTGCGCCGCCGACAGCCCGGTGATCGCGAGACTGCCCGTGGTGCCATAGCTCGCGGTGTCGGCCGCGGTCGCGATGTTGCCCACCCCGCGGCTGCCGAGCGTCATACGCACGGTCGTGAGCGGGTTGTAGCTCGCCTGCTCCGTGCCGATCGCATTGAAGAAGCTGCGCGTGATCGTCCAGGTAACACTGCCGATCGTGAACGTGGTGTCAGTGGAAGCCACGCCCTGCGCCGACATCGGTGCCGTGCCACGGGACGCCGTCATCGATTGCCCGGGAGTGGCCTGCGACTCGAGAGAAGTGCCATTGTCCTGCGCCATCAGGAAGGCGACCTGCTGCGTCGCGTCATCGGCATCCTGCTGCGCGGCGGTGCCCGAGGGCTGGGTGGGCGAATCCTTGCCGCAACCCGCGAGCGAGACCGCCACCGCGAGTGCCAGCAGGACGGGAAGTTGGGGACGGGGCGACGTCATGGGCAAGACCTCCGTTGAGTAGCGTGGGGGAGCGAGCGCGAATGTACCTGCGAAAGACGCAAACGGGATGCCGGGGGCTCGAGCCAGCGATGGCGTTGGAATCACTCACGTTGCGCGATTGGCTGGGTGAGCGCCCGCAATATTCCTGTCCGCAGCGGTGCGCGCGGGGCCACAGGTGAACCAAACCGTTCGCTCGGATGTCGCTCGCGACGCGGTTCGCTCGGGCGCCGCGTGGGCCTCGGCTCGCTCGGATGCCGCTCGCTTGGCATGGGCAGTGTTCGCGATCAGCCTC
>JANLOU010000178.1:0-5793 GCA_031366735.1 Candidatus Eiseniibacteriota bacterium | reverse complement strand
GTCGCGCGCCACGATGTGGGGATCCTGCGCGTGGCGATCGCGCGGGCCGTGCGCGCGAGGGTCGACCCCATCCCCAGCGCGGACGCCAGCGCTCGATGAGGCAGGGCGCGTTGGGAGCGCTCGAGCGCATGGCGTGGGCGGCATTGTTGGGTACAGTGTTCGCGTGGAGCGCGGCGGAGGCGGCCGAGGTGCTCATCGCACCATCACTTGCCGCAGATGCTCGCGTGCATTGGCGGCTGGAGGTGGATTCCGCGCTCAGCCTGCCGGCGCGTTCGGACAGTCTCGGCTTCTGGCGGACGGAAGCCGCCGCCAGCTCCGGCCTGCGGGCGGCGGGGGCTTCGCTCGTATTCGCCGATCGACTCGCCGCCCTCGGTGACACACTCGGCGCAGACTCGGTGTTGGCTTCGCGCCGGGTCGGGACCTCGGTGTGGGCCTGGCGCTCGCTGCTGCGGCGCGAAGAGCTGGCGCTGGCGGAGCGCGATACCGCGCGCGCCCTGCGTGTGCTGGACCTTGCCGACCGTGGGATGTGGCCTGAGGGCGACCGAGCGGCGTGGCTCGCGGAGCGCGCGCGCGTGGCCGCAGCAGTTGGCGATCGCGCCACGGCGATCGATTACTCCCGCCAGGTGCTTCAGGTCTATCCCTCGCTCGGACCTGCGGGGGCAGCGCTCCGCTTGCTCACTACGGCCTTGCGCGCCCAGGGGGATTCGCTCAGCGCGGCCGACGAACGCATCGCGGCCGAAGTGGAGGGTTTCCGCGGCCTGCGACAATCGGCGGCGGCCCGGCTGCGCCGTGTGTTGCCGCGCGTTGCAGCCAGCGAGCGCTGGCGCGTCGCCGTCCGGCTCGCCGAAGTGCTGCGGGATGCGCGGATGCCGAAGGCGGCGCGTGCGGCGGCGGACACGGCTTACCGGCTTGCCCCCGATGACGCGTCGCGTGCGCGGGCGTTGCTGGAACGGGCCCGTGCCATGCGCGCGGGCGGGCTGCCTGATTCTGCGTTGTCGCTGTACCGACGCATCGCACGGACCGCGCCCGATACGCTCACCCGCGTGACGGCGTGGTGGGAGTTCGCGCGCGAGGCTCAGGATCGTAGCCGTTGGGCCGAGGCGAGCGAGGGCTTCGCGAGAGTGGCGGAGGCGGGGACGCGAAGGGCGGAGGAGGCGCGATTCCTGGCCGGGCTGATGCGTTTCGTGCAGGGGGATCGCGACAGCGCGCGCCAGTGGTGGCGGCGCGGAACGAGCGAAGCGTCGCGATTCTGGTACGGCGTCGCCCTGCGGGAGGTGGACCGCGCGGCGGGGGATTCCAGCCTGCGCGTGCTGGCGCGCGAGCCGGGGTACGCGTTCTATCGTGCCGCTGCGCGCGAGACGCTGGGGATGCGCGGTTGGACCGGGCGGCTCGCGACCGAGCAGTGCGCGCCCGACTCGATGTGTGACGCGCTCGATGCCGTCGCTTCGCTCCACCGACTCGGACGGACCGAGGATGCCGCATTCCTGCTGTCGCGGTGGGCAGCGGGGGATCCCAGGCTGATTCCGCCGGGCCGTCATCCTGATGTCGGGCAATGGCTACTGGCCGCGCGGCTCGCCTATTCGGCCGGCAACACGGCGACCGCGACGCGCCATTGCGAGCGGGCGTTCGTCGCCGCCGGTGAGGCGGACTCGCTCGCGTGGAGCGTTGTTCCCTGGGCCTATCCGCCACCGTTCGAGTCCGCAGTCGCGGCGGCCGAGACGCTCGGGGTCGAACGTGCGCTGCTGTGGGCGCTCATGCGTCAGGAGTCGCGCTTCGATCCCCGCGCGCGCTCGCGCAGCGATGCCTTGGGGCTGACCCAGCTCAAGCTCGCCACCGCCGGCGATGTCGCGCGGTGGCTGCATGACCCGGCGCCCAGCGAGGAGCGACTTTTCGATCCCGAGGTGGGCGTGCGCTATGGGGCGCGCTATCTGCAGCACCTGCTGCAGCGGTTCGAGGGGCAGCCGGCGGTCGCGCTGGCGGCATACAATGCTGGGCCGGGCACCATCCGCAAGGACTGGCGCGAACTCCTGGCGAAAGGTGGTGCGGCCTTGTTCGCCGAACTGGCCAGCAATGCCGATTCGCAGGATTATGTCCGGCGCATCCTGGGGATGCGGCAGGCGTATCGCGAACTGCAGCCGACCACGGCACCGTGAGCAGGTTCTGCTAACCTGCCCGGCGTGAGCAAGCCCGAACATTCCGATCCGCTCGAGCCGCTGCGACGCCCGCAGTGGCAGACCGAGTTCCGTCGAAAACTCGTGCACCTCGGCTTCATCATCCTGCCGCTCGAGTTGTTGCACGAAGTCCTGCCGTGGCCGCGCGGCAAGAGCGAGTTCCGCGTGTTGTTCGTGGCACTCGTGGTGGGCGCCATCGCGCTGGATCTGTTGCGCCTGCATGACCGTCGCGTGAAGCGGTTCTTCACGCAGTTCTTCGGTGAGATGATCCGCGAGCACGAGCAGCTGAGTCTGCTCGGTTCCACCTACCTGTTGCTCGCGGCGTTGCTCGCCATCGAGATCCTGCCGCAACCCGTCGCCGCGGCCGCGCTCGGGTTCACCGTGCTGGGAGATGCGCTCAGCGCGCTCGTCGGACGCGCCTATGGACGGCATCGTTTCTTCAAGAAGTCGCTGGAGGGGGCGCTCGGTTGCTTCGTGGCGTGCCTCGCTTGGGCGGCCTATGTGGCGACCTTCGGGCACCTGCCCTGGGAAGTGCTCTTGGTCGGGGCGCTCACCGCCACCATCGTGGAGATGCTGCCGATTCCACTCGACGATAATCTGGGCATCACGCTCGCGTCGGGCTATGCCATGAAGCTGTTGCTGCTGCCCTGAGCAGGGCACGGCGCATGCGGCGGGTATCGGGCTGAGCCACAACCACCTATGGGCTTCTGTTCGTGCTCCGTCCGAAGCATTCCCTGAGCGCAAGTCCAGCGCTTGGCGGACCGATACCCCAGTCATGAGCCTGCGCCCAACACCTCCCGATCCGCCCCTTTCGGAGACCGACCTTGTGCTGCGATTGGCGCGCGAGGGCCAGTGTCGCCACGCGGTGGATCTTGTGGCGCGCTCCCTTGCACGCGAGCCGGACGCGGGCAGCCGTACTCGAGTCGCGGCGACGCTCGCGCAAGTGGCGCGCATCTGCGAGGACCAACAGGATCTCGACGCTGCGCTCGCGGCGCTCGATCTTGCTTCGACGCTGGTCGAATGGGCCGACCTTCATTGCCACCACGGCCGACTGCTCGCGCAGCGAGGTCGGCGCGCGGATGCGCGTCGCGCGCTGGACCATGCCTTGGCGCTGAATCCGCACTACCGCGCTGCCGCAGTCGAGCGGGCGCTGCTCGATGCCCGCGAAGGGCGCATCGCCGAGGCGATGGAGACCCTCCGCATGCTGGCAAGCGACAGCGATCTCACGGAGCCGCGCGCATTCGAGCAGGGCCTGGAGCATCTGGGTCACGCCGACTTCGAGGACGCGGGAGCGCTGCTGCGGCGCGCACTGCACGCGAGCGACGCATGGCTCGAGGAGCGGCTGCATACGTTCCAGGACCTGACCGACCGGGGCGAACTGGGTGCAGCACTCCAGGCCCTGCGCGAAGCCGTGACGGACCGGCCGAGCTATCCGGACCTGCACTTGCTGCTCGGGGTGCACGAGCTGCGCATGGGATGCGTGGACGACGCGGTCGAGTCGCTGGCGCGCGCACTGGAGTTGAATCCGGATTTCCACGCCGCGCGGGTCGCGTTCGCGCAGGCGCTGGAATCCTCGGGCGACACCCGGCAGGCGTTGGCACAGCTGGAGTTGGTCCTGCGCCAGGACGCCGCACACCGGGAGGCGCGGGCGTTGCACGCGCGGCTCGCGGGGCGTCGTCGAGGGGTGCGGGCCTCGGGCTGAGCTCCCGGCCGGCGCGTGGCGAGCCTCGGCCGAAAGTCCCCCTTGAAACCCCGCGTGAGCAGGAGCACCCTTCGCCTCAGGTCCGGGTGTGCCTTGGACATTCCAGCGAAAACGGGAGGGAGCTCCGATGGCGCGTGGCACCGTCAAGTGGTTCAACGAAGGAAAAGGCTACGGGTTCATTCGTCCCAACGGTGAAGAAGCATCTGAAGTGTTCGTGCATTTCTCCGCCATCGAGGAGCCGGGATTCCGGACACTGCGCGAGGGCGAGAATGTCGAGTTCGAAGTGGTGAGGAGTACCCGAGGTACCGAGGCGACTCACGTCCACAAGGTCTAGCTGACACGCTCACCACCCGTCGACCCAGCACGGCCCGATGCGTCCCATCGGGCCGCTTGCTTGTAAGCCCCCGATCGCAGGACTTCCCCATGGCGGATCCCAAGTCCCGCGCCGAGCTCGAACCGCTCGCCCAACAACTCGAAGCGTCGGGCGAGTACCGGGTGTTGCGCCGATTCCAGCCGCGCGATGCGTACGGTGAAGCCGCGGGCGAGTCCGTCGGGCGCGGCGTCGTGCTCGATGTCGAGACGACGGGCCTCTCGTACGAATCGGACGCCATCATCGAGCTGGCGCTCGTTCCTTTCACCTTCACGCGTCGCAGCGGGCGTGTGCTGGCGGTGGCCCCGGCGGTGTCGTTCCTCGACGACCCCGGTCGCCCGATCCCGCCCGAGGTGGTCGCACTGACCGGCATCACGGATGAGATGGTGGCGGGTCAGCGGATCGACGAGCGGCGAGTGGACGAGGTCTGCAGTCCCGCCGAGTTGATCGTGTCGCACAATGCGGCATTCGATCGCGCCTTCGTGCACCGGCGATTCGAAGTGTTGCGCAAGAAACTCTGGGCGTGCTCGTTCCGTGATGTTCCCTGGCAGGCGTTCGGCCGTCGTTCGTTGGCGCTCGAGAGTCTGATGGCAACCCATTGCGGCGCTTTCTTCGATGCGCATCGGGCGGCCGATGACTGTCGCGCGACGCTCCATCTGCTGGCCACCCCGCTGCCCTCGGGCGAACAACCCTTCGAGTACCTGCTGGCTTCGGCCCGTACCACGACGGTTCGGATTCGCGCCGTGAACACGCCATACGAAACCAAGGACATGCTGCGCGCACGGGGGTACCGCTGGGATCCGGGCGATCTCGATCACGCGAAGGCCTGGTGTGTGGAGTTGCAACAGGCACAACAGGACGCCGAGTTGGCGTGGTTGGAGGCCAACATCTATCGGGGGCGCGGCAAGGCGGGGATCGAGCCGGTCGACCCCCTTGCACGCTTCCTGCGATAGGGCACGGCCCTTCGGGCCGTGGATGGGGCCGATTTGCACTCCTTATAGAATGCTGTCTATCCTCCTGCCCATGTTCGAGACCATCCTGAAGTCCCTGTTCGGTTCCAAACACGACCGAGATATCAAGCGAGTCCAGCCAATCGTCGAGGAGATCAACCGGCTCAGCGACGAGTGGGATAGCCTCCCCGATGAGCAGATCCAGGCCCGGACAGCCGACCTGCGGGGGCGTCTCTCGGCGGGGACGGACACCCTGGACGATCTGCTCCCCGAGGCGTTCGCTGCCGTCAAACAGGCCTGCAAACGCCTGTGCGGCAAGACTTGGGATGTCTGCGGCTATCCGCTCACCTGGGAGATCGTGCCGTACGATGTGCAGTTGATCGGCGGGATCATGCTGCACGAGGGCAAGATCGCCGAGATGGGGACAGGTGAGGGCAAGACCCTCGTCGCGACGCTCCCCCTGTACCTGAACGCCCTCGCCGGCAAGGGCGCCCACCTGGTCACGGTCAACGATTATCTGGCCCGGCGCGACAGCATGTGGATGGGCGAGGTGTTCCGGTTCCTGGGGCTCACGGTGGGTTGCATCCAGAGCCAGATGGA
>JANLOU010000171.1:0-4703 GCA_031366735.1 Candidatus Eiseniibacteriota bacterium | reverse complement strand
CGGCTCAGCCACGTTCACCGCGACCGGGTACATCCAACGCATCGTGAGCGACGGCATCGTCTCGACACTCGCGAGCGTGGTCTCGCAGGAAGCAAGCTCCGAGCGCGTGAAGCTAGTATGGACCGGGCCATCGCTCGAGGGGCCGTTCGCCGTGCAACGGCGAGCGAGCGATGACGCCGAGTGGCTCACGCTGGGCGAGGCCTCGTGGGCGCCCGACGACCGACTCGTCTACGAGGACACCTCTATCGAGTCGGGGGCGAGCTACGCATATCGCCTGAGCTACGCAGCCGCAGGCACGCCAACGACCAGTGGCGAGGTCTTGGTGCAGATCCCGAGCATCGCCGCATTCGCGCTCATGGGAGCCGTCCCCAACCCAGCACTCGCTAGCAACCTGCGCGTGCGGTTCTCGGTGCCGGAGCTCGGGGCCGTCCGGCTCACGCTGCTCGACCTGAACGGCCGCCGTGTCCACGAGCAGACCGAGCACGCCCGCACGATCGGCGTGCACGACGTGCGTCTCGCCGCCAACGCGGCGATGCGGCCCGGGCTGTACTGGCTGGTCATGGAGTACGGTGCGAGGCGCGCGACAGCGAGGGTCACGATCGTTCGCTGAGGTACTTCGCGCCGCTGCGGAGGGCTACCTCTTCCTTCCGCTGGCGATCCACACGGGCATGGGCAGTTCCACATGCCCGTCGCGCTCGAACGCGCGGGCACTCTCGCACACCGCATCACGGATGGCAGCCAGCGCAGCGGGCTCCTGTGCACGCAGCAATCCACCCGTGCGGGCGGTGCCATGCAGGAACGCATCGAACAGCGCCTCGCCGGACTCGACCGCCCACACGAGTGGGTGTTCGCGCACGATCAGATCTTGGAAACCCGCATCGGCGAGCGCTTGCTCGCAGGCTTCCCGCGATCCGAAGTGCTCGAACGGTGGACCCGCGGGCAGCGGCACATCCATCCGCCCGTGCTCGCGCAGTGCGTTGAATACCAATGGGAATGCTGCGGTGTGCTCGAACTCACGCCACCATGCGAACGCCACGCGGCCGCCTGGAACCAGCACACGCTCGGCCTCGCGTATTCCCAGTTCGGGCTCGGCGAGATGCCCGAGTACGAACGCCAGAGTCACGGCATCGAAGCTCGCGTCATCGAACGGCAGCGCCTGAGCATCGCCCGCGCGCAGCGCGACCTGCTCGGGGAGCCGAGCGCGCGCCAAGCCGAGCATGGCGCCCGCCAGGTCGACACCGGTGACACGCGCGCCGCGCCCATGCGCGACCGCCGCCAGTTCGCCAGTGCCGCATGCGACATCCAGCAGCCGCACTCCCTCTCGCGCTCCGACAGCGTCCAGCAGCGGCACGATCGCCTGCGCCGTCAGGGCGGCGAGCGTGTTGGCGTACGCCCCCGCCACGCGCTCCCACCCTTCGCGCTCGAACCGCGTGAACGCGTGCTCCGGTTCCATCGGAGCGCTCAGGCCACGGCCCGCACCACAAGGGTGTTCATCACCACGCAGCCTTCCGATGATGCGAGGCTGGTTGCAATCGCCTCGGCCAGTTCGCCGACCAGTCGAGTGGGATCCGCGACGCCGCGCTCCTTAAGTTCGAGCGCGAACGGATTGCCCAGCACTAGACCGCGTGCGAAATGCTCCGGCGACTGCGGCTTCACTTGGCGCTGCAGCGGTTCGGTCGAGGCGTCATGGAATCCCGCCTCCGTGAGTGCAGCAAGGATCGGCGCGGGCTCGCCCCACGAGAATGGCACCTCGTAGAAGCGCGGCGGGTTCTCGGGAAACCACCGTCGCGCGGTGTCGTTGGCCTGCACTGCGTAGGGGTTCTCCGCCATGGGCCGCCAGACATTGAACAGCAACAACCCGCCCGGCTTGAGCACGCGCTTGGCCTCACGCAGCGCGAGCGCCTTATCGGGAAAGAACATGACCCCGTACTGGCACACATACACATCGAAGCTCGCGTCCGCGAAAGGCAGCACCTGAGCATCCGCTGTGCGCAGCTCCAGTCTGGCATCCGGCGGTAGCACCGTGCGTGCGTGTTCGATCATCGGGGCATTCAGGTCGGTCGAGACCAGCCGAGCATCACTCGGCAGTCGCGCAAGCAGGTGCCGCGTCACGATACCCGTCCCGCACGCCACTTCGAGCACGCGCAGGCCCGGCGTCGTCGGCACTCGTGCCGCCAGGTCCTTTGCGTGCACCTCGAACAGCACCGGTCCCAGATGCGCGTCATACACCGCGGGGATGCTGCCCACGAACTGTGCGTCTTCACTACGCATGATCACCTCCGGGTCGGCCCCTGCGGGCCACTGTTTCAGGGGAGCGTCAGCGTGCTGCGGCGCCCGTGGCCACCAGTTCGGTCAAACGCGCGGCGATCGCTTCGATGAAGCCCTTGGTATCCACATGACCGTTGGTCTTGGGCACCGCGATGCTCGCGAGATCCTTGGTCACGATACCCGACTCGATCGTGTCGATCACCGCGGTCTCGATCTGCTTGGCGAAGCGCGTCAGTTCCGGGGTGCCGTCCAGTTCGCCACGCTTGGCCAGCGCGCCGGTCCACGCGAAGATCGTGGCGGTGGAGTTGGTGCTGGTGCTTTCGCCGCGCTGATGCGCGTAGAAGTGCCGCTGCACGGTGCCATGCGCCGCCTCGTACTCGAAGTGGCCATCGGGCGAGACCAGCACCGAGGTCATGAGGCCCAGCGAGCCGAATCCCGAGGCCACCATGTCGCTCATCACATCGCCGTCATAGTTCATGCATGCCCACAGGAAACCGCCCTCGTGACGCATCGACTGGGCGACGGCATCGTCGATGAGCATGAACCGATAGGTGATTCCGGCCTTCTCCAGATCGGCCTTGCGCGCTTCGACTTCCTCGGCCCAGATCTGCTTGAAGCGACCGTGGTAGGTCTTGGAGATGGTGTCCTTGGCGCCGAACCAGATGTGCGTGCGCTCCGAAAGCGCATACGCAAGGCACGCCTTGGCGAACGAGCGGATCGAGGCGTCCAGGTTGTGCACGCCCTGCGCCACACCGGCGCCCTTGAACTCATGCACGAGCACGCTCTTGCTTGCCGAACCATCGGCCGGCGTGAAGACCAACTCGACCCGACCCGGGCTCTCGATGCGCAGCTCGGCATTGCGATAGATGTCGCCATACGCGTGGCGGCCGATGGTGATGGCGTGCTTCCATGAGCGCACCATCGGCGGCACATTCTTCACCACGATGGGCTTGCGGAACACGGTGCCGTCCAGGATGGAGCGGATGGTGCCGTTCGGGCTGGCCCACGCCTTCTTGAGCGAGTACTCGGTCACGCGCGCGACATCAGGCGTGATGGTGGCGCACTTCACGCCCACGCGGTGCTTCTGAATGGCCTTGGCAGCAGCGATCGTGACCGCGTCATCGGTCCTGTCGCGCTCGGGCAGGCCCAGATCGTAGTACTCCAACTGGATGTCGACGAACGGGTGGATGAGCTGGTCCTTGACCATCGTCCAGATGATGCGGGTCATCTCGTCGCCGTCCATCTCGACGATGGGGTTCTTCGCCACGATCTTCTGCATGGATGCTCCTCGCGTGCTCGCCGCGTCGGCGGTGCGCCGTGGGCGGGGTGGCTGGGGTGGGTTCGATCCCGGTGAAAATAGCAGACCAGGCAGGCAATGCCACCTTGGTCCCATTGCCTCGGATTCCTCCACCCCGTAATCTAGGCATCATGAGAATCGCCATCCCTCGAGAAACCGCACCACGCGAAGCGCGCGTGGCGCTCGTCCCCGAAATCGTCGCCAAACTGATCCACGCGGGCCACTCCGTGACGCTCGAGACTCGGGCGGGCGAACGCGCCGGATTCCTGGACTCGGCCTACTCGCAGGCGGGTGCCAGCATCGCCCCCGACTTCGCCAACTGTGTCCGGGGAGCCCAGGCCGTGCTCAAGGTGCGCGAGCCGTCGCTGAGCGAAGTGGAGTGGATCCCCGAGGGCGCTGCCCTGATGGGACTGATGGGCCGGGGCGAGGACGCTGCACTTTCCGAACGGTACCGCGCCCGCCGCCTGAGCGTGTTCTCGTTGCACACGCTGCCTCGGATCTCGCGCGCGCAGAAAATGGACGCGCTCTCCTCCATGGCCGGCGTTGCGGGTTACAAGGCCGTGCTCGTGGCTGCCAACACGATTGGCCGTTTCTTCCCGCTGCTCATGACCGCCGCCGGAACCGTTGCGCCCGCTCGGGTCTTCGTGCTGGGCGCCGGCGTGGCGGGACTTCAGGCCATTGCCACTGCTCGTCGCCTTGGCGCCGTGGTCGAGGCGTTCGATGTCCGGCCTGCCGTGAAGGAAGAAGTCATGAGCCTGGGCGCGACATTCGTGGACCTGCCCCTCGGCGAGGCGGGAGTTGGCGCGGGCGGCTATGCCAAGGAGCTCGATGAGCAGCGGCAGGAGCAAGTGCGGCAGACGATTGACTCGCGGCTCGCGCAGACGGATGTCCTGATCACCACAGCCAGCATCCCGGGGCGACGCGCTCCGCTGCTGGTGACGGCCGACATGGTGGGCCACATGAAACCGGGCTCGGTCATCGTGGACCTGGCCGCCGAGAGCGGCGGCAACTGCGCGCTCACCCGCGGCGGCGAGTCGGTCGAGCATCAGGGCGTGCATGTGCTGGGGCCGCTGGATATCGCGGCGACGCTGCCGACCCACGCGAGCCAGATGTACGCGCGCAATCTGTCCGCGCTGCT
>JANLOU010000146.1:0-3631 GCA_031366735.1 Candidatus Eiseniibacteriota bacterium | reverse complement strand
GACCCGGCAGCGTGCAGCTTGCACGACGCCTCGGTGGGGGGCGGGCGGAACCCCCCAACAGGCGGCTCCGAATCTGTGCCGAGTGCCCGGGATCGGATCGTGTTGGCGAGGCCCATCCCCCGCGCGATACACTTTCCGCTGCACCCATACCCTTGCAGGAGTTCGCATGACCCCCGATCGCATCCGTGCGCTGGCGCTGCGCCTCGCGTGCCCCGCGTTGCTTGTCGCTTCGCTCGCCTCCCCGGCACAGGCCCTGCGGGTGTCGACCTGGAACCTGCTCGACTACCGCGAGGGAACGCTTGAAGCCCGTCAGGTGCACTTTCGCAAAGTGATGGGTGCGATCGATACCGATGTGCTGGTGGTGCAGGAGCTCAAGAGCGCGGCCGCTGCGGATTCGTTCCTGATGAATGTGCTCCGGGTGGCCCAGCCCACCCGCGTGTGGAAGGGTGGCGCCAGCACATTCCTGTCGACCACCGAGAGTGCGCTCTACTACGACTCGCTCAAGGTGACGCACAGCAATCTCGGCGCGGTCGCCACCGGCGGCCCGCGCCAGGTGCTCGTGGCGATCATCAAGCCGAACGGCTATCGCACCTCGGCCTCGCAGTTCCGGCTCTACTCCGCGCACTTGAAGGCGGGGCAACCGGTCGCCACCGGCTCCCCCCCGGATTCGGGATTGCGGCGCACGGAATGCACGAACCTGCGCAACTCGCTCAATGCGGCGCCCGCCAACACGAACATCCTGGTGGGTGGCGACATGAACTTCTATGGCGACTTCGAAGGCGGTTACATCCGCCTGACCGAGTCGCAACTCGACAACGATGGCCGGCTCAAGGACCCGCTCACCATGCCCGGCACCTGGCAGAACGCGGGCTACGCGCTCTACCACACACAGTGCCCCTGCATCACCGGGGAGTGCCCGCCAGGTTTCGGATTCTCGGGCGGTGGACTCGATGACCGTTTCGACATGCTGCTGGGCAGCTACTCGCTGTCGGATGGCGCGGGGCTCGATGTGTTACCCGGCGGGTTGCCGAACGGCTACGGCGCGTATGGCAACGATGGTTTCCACTACAACCAGAACATCGACGGGGGCGGAGTGAACTACGCCGTGCCCCTGGATGTGGCCAGCGCGCTCCGCCAGGCGGCCGACCACATTCCGGTCGTGCTCACGCTGCAGCTACCGCCCAAGTTGCTGGCCGTGTCGGCGCTCCCCTTCGGCGATGTGATCGTGGGCGCAAGCGCGACGCAGTCGATCGCCGTCAGCAATGTGGGGCCGGTACCCGCTGACGAACTGGATTACTCGTTCACCGCGCCCACGGGATTCTCTGCGCCGGGCGGAGCCTTCGTGGCGAACGCGGGCGCCGGCGTCACGCTGCACACGATCGGGATGAGCGCCGCGACGACGGGCATCAAGAGCGGCACGCTCAGCGTGGCGAGCGATGATCCGGACACGCTGTCCAAGACCGTGGCATTGTCGGGTCGCGTGCTGGCACACGCCGTGGCATCACTCGATTCGGCCAGCGCGCTCACCAGCAGCACGCTCGATCTGGGCGAGCACACCGCCGGCCAGTTCCCCGACTCGGCGGTTCGCGTGCACAACAAAGGATACTCCGCGCTGCAGGCGCGATTGTCGTTGGACGGCGCAGCCATCGTGGGAGGCGCGGGCCGCTTCTCGCTCGTGGGCGGGTTCACGACCGCGCTGCTTGCAGGGACGGGCCGCAGTCACACGGTGCATTTCGACGACACCAGCGCCACCACCGATTCGACCTACGAGGCAACGCTCACCTTCACCAGCAGTGACGAGCCCCTGCCGGGGGCGGCCTCCGCCTCGCCACTGACAATCACGCTCCGCGCCCGCCGGGCCAGTGGGGGCGTGGGAGTGGGCGAGGGGCCGACCGCGCTGCGATTCCTGCCGCCGAGTCCGAACCCGCTGCATCTGGGCACGACATTCGGCTTCTCGCTACCGAAAGCCGCCCAAGTCAGCCTTGCTGTCCTCGACCTGACAGGCCGTCGCGTGAGCGTGGTGCACGAGGGTGAGATGGGTGCAGGCACGCATTCGTTGCGCTGGAACGCCCAGGATCGGACGGGTCGGACACTCGCGGCGGGATTGTATTTTGTACGCTTTTCGACGGCTGGGCTCACCCGCGTCGAGCGCCTCGTGGTGTTGCCGTAAACTGGCCCGTCACTCCTGCGTTGCGCGCGGCGGCCCCTGCTTGGGTGACTCGCCGTCCGGCAGGGGCACGAACCCCGCGCAACCCGAGACCGGTAAACGAGGATAGCGCTCGTACCTCGGATCGGTCTGCGACAGTCCGCAGAGCCAGAAATGGCTGCGTGGCGTGGCCACTTGGTGCGCGTGCACACACCGTGAACAAAGGCCGACGCGGGGGTCGAGTGGGGTCTTCATGGCTCCTGCCGCTGGCGAACGGACCAATCCCGGGCCCACACAGTGTCGGCCCGGCTGACACTTCTTGTGGAATCGCGCACCCGCTCCCACCCGACTTTACGGGGCTGCGAGGGGCCTAAGGCTTGCCCTGCATGGCCTTCCGCGCTGGCGCTCGAGCATGGCCCGACCCTTGCAGAATAACACGGGTGAACCTACCCCCCTTGCCTCTTGCCTAACAGAGGAGAACGCACATCATGAAGAAGCTACTCACATTCGTCTTGTTTGCAGCACTGGCGGCGAGCCCGGCCTTCGCGGTCGATCTCGGCAACCAGGTCAACGACCCGACCAAGCCGGGCGGCGGTGCGCCCACGATCGACCCCTACACGGATCCGGGCCTGGGTCGCAACGGCAGGCCACGCGGTGAGCAGGGCGAGACCCCGGTCAAGCCCGTGCCCGAACCTGGCACCATGGCACTGGCCTCGATGGGCCTGATTGCGCTGGGCGCGGCGGCGCGCAAGCGGATTGGTAAGTAACAAGCAGCCCGGATCTGCGCGCTTGTCCCCACGGGCGGGCGATCCGGACTGAGGTCAGCTGCAAAGTTGACCCCCCAGTGGCCGGCGGAGAGTTTCATTCTCTCCGCCCGTTCGGCTTTTTTGGGTAGACTCCCCGCTCATGCTCGAGACCCTCCCACTGCAAGCGACCGCGTGAAGCCGCCCCGCCGCCCACATCCACGGCGCGCAACCCCGCGCCCGCCGCAGGCCGGAGCGCGCGAGTGGGGCCGCATCCCCGAGTTCGCGAGTCTGGGCGTCATCATCGCCTTCGCCGCCGTCGCGGCCTGGTTCGTGGCCGGGCCGCATCGCGTTGGCGATGTCTTCACCGAGACCGACTTCTATGGCGCCTATGCGCAAGGTGCGCGTCTGATTCAGAAGGGGCACCTCGACCCAACGCGCTATGCCGTGGTCGGGCCACTGTTCGAGCTGGTGTTGGCACTCGTGGGCCTGGTCGTGCGCGATCTGTTCTTCGCCGCCGAGTTGATCTCGCTCGTTTCGATGGTGGCGATGCTCGCCCTGTGGCGGTCGACGCTGCGCCGTTTGGGCGGCCCAGGGCTGTCGCTGGTCGCGGTCGCACTGTTGGCGACCAATGCGCAGATCCTGCGCTACGGTTACGCGGTCACCACCGATGCGTTGGCGTTGGCGTTGCAGGCCGCAGCGCTGTGCGTGTTGCTCACGCGTGTGGGCTCGCGCGCGATGT
>JANLOU010000119.1:0-5243 GCA_031366735.1 Candidatus Eiseniibacteriota bacterium | reverse complement strand
CGCCGCGCTCCCCGATGGCCGATTGATCATCTCGTTCGCCGCCGGGGCGCGCGATGACTTCGGACTCTGGCTGCTGACGCAGGATGGCACGCGTACGCGACTGCTCGACCTGCCCGGCACGCTCGAACTGGATGCCGCGCCGGTGGTGGTGCGCGCGGGCACTCGGCTTGCGCTGGGTGGGGCGCATGGGGGGCGAGAAACGCTTGCCGAGCCAGAGCGCCAAGGCGCGGATTCCGAGCAGTTCCGCTTCTTCGACAAGGATGTCTTCCAGGGCCGCGGTGCACCGAAGCGTCAGGATGGCGCGCGGCTTCGCTTCCTGGCGCTGCGCCGCTCGGTGGACGACACGCTGCCGCCGCGGATCATCGCCGAGGTCGCGGTCCCTCGCAGCGGCCGCGTCGATGTGCGGCTGAAATCGCAAGGCCCCCTGTTCGAGCAACTGATCGACGCCAACGGCCGCGTGCTCATGTCCGCGCACGGGCCGGCGCAGGTGCGCGGCTTCAACACGCCGCCTGCGGGCGGCGAGGCCCGGTGCGTGGGCTGTCATCTGGGGCACTCGGCATTGAGGTGAGGGGCGCGGGACACTTCGGCGGCCCTGGCCTGCTCAGCACTCCTCTTCAACGCACGCTGCTTCGTTGCGCTGATCTTCTCCTTCATGAATCCGGCGCCGAACTGCTGCTTGGCTCGATACTGATTGTGCGTGCGGCAGTGCAATCGCACGTTGTCCACGGTCGACTTTCCACCCCGCGCAAGTGGCTCGATGTGGTCGAACTCGACGCGATCACGCGAGTTGCAGCGATGCCCGTCGCCACTAACGAAGGCGCAGGTCTCCCCGTCACGCTCGATCGCCGCACGCCGGACATGCGCCGGGACGCGGGAGCCTCCCGTGTTGCCCTTCGGCGTTCGCGGACGGTCGACCTGTGCGAACTTCTGTCGGCGCAGCTCGCGCGCGAGCAGCACCAACGCGCGCTTGATCACCAGCGGGATGCTGCCCGTGGGGAGCGAGTGCCCGAGCAATGCGCGCGCGTCCGCTAACGCTTGCGTCGCCTCGTCATCGAGCGTGGCCGACAGCTCGGAGTAACCGTGCGATAGTGGAGTGACGCGCCCGCGGAGCGGAGGTGGCTCCTTCACTTCGGCCGAAATCAAGGTGGTCGATGGGACCACGGGTGACTCTGGAGTCAGTCTTTTTGACTCGGGCGTGACAGCCACCGTCACTGGCCCGCAGCCGAACACGCTCGGCACCGCGGGCGGCGCAGCCCGATCCGCCAGCATTCGCATGATCTGGAGCTTGGTCTTGTTCGCAGCCGCAGCGAGCAACTCCGCCGCGGTTTCGGGCGCAGTCTCCAGCGTGAGCTGGGGCGACAGGACCACAACCGCGGTCTGCGTCAGCCGCCCGTCGGCCAGCGCCGCGAAGATCGCCGGGAACAGGTGCGCAGTCCGAGCCACGCGAATGACACGATGCGCCTCGTCCTCGTCCATCGCGTGCTTCTCGACGCAATAGCTCCGCATCGAGCAGTAGCCGGCTGGTTCGTACATGCAGCGCGCGTCAAACTCGCCAAGCTTCGCGAGCACGATGGCGGTGTCGCGGCGATTGGACTTGAGGTGGGTGTCGACTTCTTGTGCCAGCTCGTGATCCGCGAGATTCCCGAACGAATAGCCATCCATTTCCATGTCTCCGCGGGGGCAAGTCGCGGGAGCGATGAGGGCAGTATACGACTCGAATTCCAGAGCCCCGTGCTTGGAGTCTGCGCGTGTGAACGCAGCGCCTCTGAGGAATTCGCGGCGACTCACACGAAACAGCGCCAGTGCGGCAACCACGCAGCTTGCAGCGCAAGCCGCAGGCCAGTCACGACTTCAAGCCAACAGGCCCGAAAAAGCCGTCAAGCACAAAATGATGGGCGCGGCCAGATGAGTCGCAACTTCAGTGCCGCACGAACACGAGCGGCCTGAGGCGAGATGCCCCGGGCCGCTCGGTCATCACGTCACGCATCGCGGCGTGATCACTTCTTGTAAGCCCGCACGACATCGTCCTCGGACAGGAGGCAGAGGATGCACTCGCACTCATCTGCCGCACAGCGCGGCGTCTAAGGATCGTGGCCCGAGGTCATGCTACTTCACGGAACTCGAGCGCGTCAGCGATGCAGTGCGCAGTACGCAATCCAACAATCGTCATTGTCGAGGTGGGTGCGTTTGTACAGCACGCCATCGTGCGTCTTGTAGGTCTTGTCCCACCCCTCGCTCCACACCTCGAAGTCCGAGAAGCCGGCCTCGGCCGCGCAATCGCGAAGATCGGGGAGCGACCACATGCGCCAATCGTATACGAAAGCGCGCGGCATGCGGGTGCCATCTTTGAACTCGAAATGGATATAGGCGAGCAGGTTCCGCGTCACCGCGTCGACCCGCGCCTGCTCCCACACATAGGTGAAGCCGGGGACCATCTGGCCGTCGGGCGTGTTCGACGAGGCCTTGCGGGTGCGCTCGACAAGCTTTCGCTCGCCCCGAGTGCCCCCGAAGAGGTTCATCACCAGCACGCCGCCGGGCTTGAGGCTGGCGCGCGCGGCTTTCAAGTAAGCCACGAGGTCGCGGCGTTCATGGAAGATCCACCACGAGAAGTTGAGCGCGCAGGCCACATCGACCAGCGGCTTCTGTGGCTTGCGCACATCGGACTTGACCAGTTTCACGCGCTTCGCGGCATCGCGCACATAGGGCAAGCGGAACTTGCGAGCCCACGCGAGCGGTTCGGGATCGAGGTCCACCGCCCAGGCCTGGTTGTCGGGATGGCGCAGGACCCATGCGGTCGCGAGGGCCGCGGTGCTGCAGAAATCCTCACGGAAGAGTCGTGGCGCTCGGGCATTGCGACGGCGGAAGACACGCTCGAGGAAATCCAGATCCCAATCGGGTCCCTGGACGGCCACTTCATAGAGCGCGTGTCGGTCGGGTCTTCTCATCGCCGTGTCCTCGGGTAGTATGCGGGCGTCCCTGCCTGCGCGTCCCATGGGTGCCATGCGGCGTGCGGGGCACGCATGTTCGCGGAGACGCGCGCGCAGCGTCAAACGCGCGACCCCACGATTCCCATCGCAACGGTATCCCCGCTGCGCTCCCCGAGGATCCATGACCGCATCCCACTCGGTGCTGCGTCCGGTGCGCTGGACCTCGCTCACGGATGAGGCTCTGCTCGACCTGCGGTTCTGCGATCTCCCCTTGGCCTTCGAAGGCTCATGGCTGGAGGCGCGCGTCCACGAGGTGTGGGCCGAACTCGAAGCCCGCGGGCTGCGCATCAAACCGCATGTCTGGCTCTCGACCGAATGGTTCTCGCCGGATGGGGTCCCGGGTGTCGCGCTGCCGTTCTATCTGGCGCATCCGCGCCTGCAACGACTCGAGCGCAGCATGATGCTCGAGGTCGATGGCGGCACTCGCGAGGAGTGCCTGATGATCCTGCGCCACGAGTTCGGGCACTGCACGCAGCACGCCTGGCGCTTGCACCGGCGGGCGGCGTGGCAGAAGCACTTCGGCAACACGCATCGGACCTATCCCGAGATCTACCGGCCCAATCCCGCAAGCCAGCGATTTGTGCAACACCTGCGGCAGTACTATGCGCAGGCCCATCCCGATGAGGACTTCGCCGAGACCTTCGCCGTCTGGCTCACGCCTCGCTCGGCGTGGCGGCGGCGCTATGCGGGCTGGGCCGCGCTCAAGAAGCTGGAGTATGTGGACGAGTTGTTGCGCGAGTTGCGCGGCCAACTCCCGCCCGTGCGCACCCGGCGCTTCGTGGAGCCGCTCTCGCAGATCAAACGCACCTTGCGCCAGCACTACGCCGAGAAGCAGGCCCACTACGCTCGCCATCGTCCGAGCGTGCAGGATCGCGACCTGCAACGGCTGTTCGCCGCCGAGCCGGGCCGCACCAGCGAGCCCGCGGCCCGTTTCGTGAAGCGCAACCGCGCAGAAGTCCGGCGCATGGTCGCGCGATTCACGGGCGAGTCTCCCTTCACCTTGGAACGCGTGTTGGACGACGCCATCGAACGCTGCCGCGCTCTGGAGTTGCGCGCCATCGGCAACGAGAAACGGTTGCGGGTGGACTTGGCGCTGCTGCTCACGGTGCGGACCGTGCACTTCCACTACAGCCGCAAGAACTGGATCGCCCTGTGATCAAACCCCTGCGAATCCTTGTCCTGATGCACCCGAGCCTGGTCCCGCCCGACTCCATCAAGGGGCGCAGCGTGGACGAGATCAATGTCTGGAAGACCGAGTTCGATGTGGTGAATACGCTGCGCAAGCTGGGTCACGAAGTCCGGCCACTGGGGGTTCAGGATGAACTCGACCCCATTCGGGTCGCCGCCGAGGAGTGGAAGCCCGATGTGGTGTTCAACCTGCTCGAGGAGTTCTACGGGCTCAGCAACTTCGACCAGCATGTCGTGAGCTATCTGGAGCTGCTCAAGCTGCCCTACACCGGCTGCAATCCGCGCGGGTTGGTGTTGGCGCGTTCCAAAGCGCTCACCAAGAAGATCGCGCAGTACCATCGCGTGCGCGTTCCCACATTCATGGTGGCGGCGCGGGGCAAGAAATCGAAACGCCCGGCGAGCCTCAAGTTCCCGCTGTTCGTGAAAAGCGTGAGCGAGGAATCCAGCCTGGGGATCTCCCAGGCGAGCGTGGTGGACTCCGACGAGAAGTTGGCGGAGCGCGTCCGCTTCATCCACGAGCATCTGGAGACCGACGCACTGGTCGAGCAATATGTCGAGGGGCGTGAGTTGTATGTGGGTGTGATCGGGAACGAGCGACTTAAGGTACTGCCCGTCTGGGAGATGGACTTCGGCAAATTGCCCGAATCCGGAGAGCCCATCGCGACCGCGCATGTGAAGCACAACCCCGACTACCAGAAGAAGCACGGCATCGACATCCGGCGGGCCGAGAATCTGGATCCCGCCGTCGAACGCGCGCTGCAGCGCACCACGCGCCGCGTGTTCCGAATGCTGGAACTGGATGGCTACGCGCGCGTGGACTACCGCCTGACCGCGTCCAACGAGATCTACCTGCTCGAGGCGAATCCCAATCCGGAGATCGCGGAGAAGGAGGAGTTCGCCTCGGCGGCCGCGGCGAGCGGGCTCAAGTACAAGCCGTTGCTGCAGCGGGTGGTCTCGCTCGGGCTTTCGCGGCCCGGGCGGCCGGAGTGATGGCGGTCCCCCGCTGTCAGGCCGCAGCCCGGCGAAGCGCGGCCTTCACCCGCGTGACGAACCGCTTGGGTTCGATCG
>JANLOU010000111.1:0-2236 GCA_031366735.1 Candidatus Eiseniibacteriota bacterium | reverse complement strand
GGCATCGAGCGCCACGATGGGTGGGTGGGCCTGTGGATGGAGTGGGTGCGCGGGGAGTCGCTCGAGCGCACGGTCTCTTCCCGCGCCCCGCTTGCCCTGCACGAGGTGCTCCGGCTTGCTCGTGAGTTGACCTCGGCAGTGATCGCCGTACACGAGGCGGGACTGCTGCACGGCGACCTCAAGCCCGCCAACATCGTCCGCGATGCCGATGGTCGCTATGTGCTCACCGACTTCGGTCTTGGGCGGCGGCGATCCGAGGCGACCGATTCCATGGGACCCTCGGGAACGCCGATGTACATGGCCCCCGAACTTTTCGCGGGCACAGGGGCCACCGAACGCTCGGATCTCTATTCGCTCGCCGCGGTGCTGTGGTTCGCACTCGCGGGGCGACACGCGTTCGAGTCGAAGTCGCTTGCGGAGCTGATCGAGGCTTCCAAGCTGGGACCCCCGACGCGGCTCGCCACGGTGCGCCCCGATGCGCCGCCCGCGTTGAGCGCACTCATCGAACACGCGATGGCGCCCGTGCCGTCAGCCCGGTTGGGATCGGCCCGCGAGATGTTGGCGGCGCTCGAAGCAATGGCCAAGCCGTCCCCACGCCCGCGCAAGGCAGCGGCGTGGAGCAGGGGCGGCGTGGCGGTGGTCGCATCCGTGGTGATCGTCCTGCTCGCGCTGGTCCTCTTGCGCAACTCCGGACGCCCGCGATCGGGCGACACGGCGATCCAGGTGGCAGCACCGAAGTCGACCCCTGGCGTTTCCAGCACGGCCTTCACGGTGGATGCCTCGTTCCTCAGACGCACCACCGCGGCAGCGATTCCACTCGCAAATGGCGACCGCGTACGCCCGGGCGATCGGCTCTCGCTGCAGTTGCGTACCACGCACGCGTCCTATGTCTATGTCCTCAACGAGGACGAACAGGGCGAACGGTTCCTGCTCTTCCCGCAGCCACGCTTCGACATGCGCAATCCCGTCCCGGCGGATTCTGCGGTCGTGCTTCCGGGTACCATGGGCGGGGCCGAACAAGCGTGGACCGTGACCAGTGTCGGCGGGCGTGAGCACTTCCTCGTGGTGGTCAGTCCCGAGCCCGTGGCCGAGTTGGAGGCCGAACTCGGCAGCCTGGAATCCGCACTTCCCGGACGAGCCGTCGAGTATGCGCGTGTGGGCGATGCCGCGGTCGAAGTGTTGCGCGGCGTGGGAGGTACCACCGCATTGCCGCCGAGCATCCCGCGCCCCACGCCGCGTTCCAGCGCGTTCGAGCAGTTCCGGGCACTGGCAGGGCGCGAGCACGCGGTGCAGGGGGTGTGGGTGCGCCAGTTCGTGCTCGAGAATCCGGGCCGCTGAAGCGATCGATCAGCGAATGCGCAGCACCCGTGTGATCGCGGATCCCAGCGGGGTGCGGAGTCGGACGAAGTAGACTCCCGCGCGAAGGGATTGCCCCGCATCATCGCGGCCATCCCACGCGAGCGAAGTGACCCCTCGGACCAGAGGGCCGGTATGGAGCATGCGCACGGTGCGGCCCTGCAGATCGAGCAGCCGCGCTTCCGCCTGGAGCGGTGAGTCGCGCCGACTGCTGCCGGGGATCGAGAGCTCGATCTGCGCGCGACCATTCGAGGGGTTCGGCCAGATGCGCGTCGCGACCGGAGTGGCGGGTACCGTCACGGCGTATGGACCGTAGGACACATTCGCCCCACTCGGGCTCTGCAAGTCGAAGCGGTAGTAGTAGGTCTTGCCGGGGACCGCGTCCAGATCCGTGAGGAAGCAGTCGCCTGTGCACAACGCCAACTGCGCCGCGAGGTAGTCGTACTGCCCCACGAGTTCACCCGAGCGCCAGACACGGTAGTAGGCGCCTGAGTACGAACCGTCCAGCGTGACTCGTAGCAATTCGTCCTCGTAGCGGACAGTGATGCCGGGGTCGGCGAACGCGGGGGTGGTCGCCAGCGCGAACAGCAGGAGCGAGGCGGCAATGATTCGGCGCATATTCAGGGCTCTCCGGGAACCAACCAAGTGTCCGGCTGCGGCGCAGAATGGGGTTGCGACCTCGAACACTCTACGACTATGCCATGCGAGCGTGACAGCGAGAACTCGGGTCGGCCGCCCCGGACGGGTTCTGCTCAAGCCCGGCCAACCGCAGGCCGACACCTGTGGGTGAATCCGGGCATCCGCCGGCTGCACGGGTGCGCCCGCCGTTGTCGGGGAGTCCAGGGAGGATCGGAAAAATGGCCGAGACCAACCGAGTCGT
>JANLOU010000047.1:0-9468 GCA_031366735.1 Candidatus Eiseniibacteriota bacterium | reverse complement strand
GAACGCACGCGCCTGTGCCATGCCCTTCTTCGACTGCACCGTTGTGATCGCCGCCGTCAGCGTCGTCTTGCCGTGATCGACGTGGCCGATCGTGCCCACGTTCACGTGCGGCTTGTTGCGCTCGAATTTCGCCTTGGCCATCTCGGCAGACTCCTGTGTTCATGAAGGGTTGCGATCACTGCGTGCCCGCAGGGGCATGCATCCAATGATGTCCTGCATCGCGCGGCACCGAGAGCGAACTCGGGATGGAGCCCACTGTCGGATTCGAACCGACGACCTTCTCCTTACCATGGAGATGCTCTACCGACTGAGCTAAGTGGGCACTGGAACGATCGTGACTTCGACCCAACCGACAGCACTGCAAGGGTGTGGAGCTCAGGTGAGGTGCTGGGACGGAAGGGAGGGTTTTCTTGCTCGAGCGTGGAAGTGTCCAAATTACTTGAAGACACACAACCCCGAGGCGACCTCCAGTTGAGTGGAAGTCGTCGGGGCGTCGCACGAACGGGTAATCTAGCCAGCGACCTCGGGAGGTGTCAACCCAAAATCTTAAAAAAGATAGGGTTGCGGGGTTCAGGGGATGTGAATCTCGAGAGTCATGGAACGCGGCCGGGGTCGTTCACCGGCGGGGATATGGAGCGGGAAACGGGATTCGAACCCGCGACCCTCGGCTTGGAAGGCCGATGCTCTAGCCGCTGAGCTATTCCCGCTCGATTCGTTTGGCGCTGGTTTTCTGATGGTGGAGGGAGAAGGATTCGAACCTTCGAAGGCGTGAGCCGGCAGATTTACAGTCTGCTCCCTTTGGCCGCTCGGGCATCCCTCCACACCTTGGGACCGGCCCGCCCCCCATCTGGATGGGGAACGCACCGGCTTGATCGCTGGGCCTGGTCCGTCGGGGGGCGCCATGTCGGCGCCGCTCGCCCCGTCGGCATGCAGAGCTGGCGAAGGGACTCGAACCCCCAACCACCTCATTACAAATGAGATGCTCTACCAATTGAGCTACGCCAGCATGAGCCCGTGGGTGCGGAAAAGCGTGCGGAAGATAGTCAGCGGTGACGCGGACTGTCAAGCCACACACCCTCAAGCGAACGCGATCAGGGCTGCTTACCGAGCTCACGGATGTGCTTGATCAAGCCCGTGATCTGCGCGTCGGTGAGGATCCCGCCCCATTTGGGCATGGCCCCCTTGCCCTGGTGGATGACCTCGGAGAGCTGCGCATCCGTCCGCGAGTTCATGTACGCCGTGTCGTGGAAGTTGCGCGGCTTGGGCTTGAGTGCCGCAGAGCCCGGCCCGTCACCATGGCCCGAGGGGCCGTGACACAGCGCGCAACGCGTCTTGAATAACTGCGCGGTGGCGTCCTCCCCCGTTGCGGGCGCGGGGGGCAGTGTGAAAGTGGTTTCAGACGCCGTGGGAGCGGGGTCCGGCGTTGTGGTCGTGGTGGTGCTGGTGGTGGTGTCGGGCGTCGACTTCGAGCCGCCGCAGCCCACAAGGACCGCGGATGTGAGTGCGATGGCAACGAGCGAGTGCGCGGCGAACCGCGCGAACGGGAGCGCGGAGCGCTCAGAGGAAGTTGGGTTCATAGGCGACACGCTAGTCCTGTAGGCCCGCCACCGCAATTCGAAAAGGCAGCCAGCTCGAGCAAGCTCGATTCTGACTGCCTTTTCCCGTGAGAAGAGGGGGCGACCGGGATGAACCCCCTTCTCCTCACGGCTTCGTTGACCGGGCGTATTCAGTTTTTTTTGAAGCTGCTGCTGTGGCTATTGACCACTACTCACTGATTCGAAGACCGACCGTCTCTTGAGCGTCCTTCCCCCCTTTGTGGCTACCCCTGGAGAAGAACCGGTGCGGTTACACCGGGATCCCGCCAGAGATGGGTCGGGTACGAGCCCGAGGCGACTGAATCGCCTACACTGATCTGGAATCATGCTGCTGAAGTGGTTGGGACGGAGGGTCACCACCGGTGGAGGTGCCAACCTGCGGCGCCCCTTCCGTCAATGAGACCTCACTCCCCAGTGAGATCTCCCTACCACTTGCAAGTCTGAGCGAAGGATCGAGCGGCTGTGCTCGTTGATCCCCGTATCTGCAGACTTACTAAAGCAGCCTGCGTGCCAACGCCCGGGCGATTCGCACGGGGCTGCGTTCAACGCGGTGATTCCATTGTCGCGCAACAGGTTCTGGACATGTGCCCGGGCGATGTCACGGGCCGCCGAGGCGCCCACCGCGCTCGGCGTGTCACCCCTCAAAGGTAACAGTCACAATCCTTTGAGGTCGCCACAAGCCGCATGGACACTGGCGATGTCGAGTGTCACCCCCCGGGGTGACAGTTCTGTGCGGGGTGACGGGTCCTGAACACCCTGGGCCCAACGAAAAACGGAGCGAGTGGCTCTCGCTCCGCTTGCACAGTCTGTCCGGCGCTGGAAGTGCTACAGCTCGAGCCCCAGCCGCTTGATGCGCGCATACAGCGTCTTGCGGCTCACGCCGAGCATGGTGGCCAAGCGGCTCTTGTTGCCGCGGGCCTCACGCCAGGTGGTGAGGATAGCGTCGCGTTCAGCCGCCGCCGCGGTGCGCCGCGGTTCGGCCGAGACCGGCTCGGACAGGAATGGCAGGATCGCGCGCGAGTCCAGATCGCGGGTATCCGCGTGCAGCGCCGCCACTCGCTTCATCACATTCTCGAGTTCGCGCACATTGCCGGGCCAGCCGTACGAGGCCAGCACGGCCTCGGCGTCCTGGGTCAGCCGCGGACCTTCGAGTCCCCCGTAGAATGCCAGGAAGTGCCGGCCCAGCGGGATGATGTCATCACTGCGGTCGCGCAGCGAGGGCAGGCGGATCTCGATCTCGTTGAGGCGGTAGAGCAGGTCGCGACGGAACGCCTTCTCGGCGTCGGCTCCGCGCAACAGCCGATTGGTGGCCGCGATGATCCGGACATCGGCGCGGCGCACCTGGGTTTCGCCCAGGCGAAAGTACTCGCCGGCCTCGAGGAATCGCAGCAGCGTGACCTGCACATCGAGCGGCAGCTCCCCGACCTCGTCCAGGAACAATGTCCCGCCGTGCGCGGCCTCGACCAGCCCGACGCCCTCGGCGTGCGCACCGGTGAAGGCTCCCTTGCGATGCCCGAAGAGCTGGGACAGCGCCAGATCCGCGCGCAGGGCCCCACAGTTGACCGCGAGGAATGGGCGGTTCGCGCGGGGCGAGAGCGAATGGATGGTGCGCGCAACCAACTCCTTGCCCGTTCCGGTCTCGCCGGTGATGAGCACGGACAACTCGGTGGTGGCCGCGCGGCGCGCGAGCGCCTCGACCTGCCGCATCCCTTCGGAGCAGGCCACCAGTCCGGGCGCGCGATGGCGGCGGCCCAGAACGGACTCCGTGCGCGGCGGGGCCACCTGCAACTGCGGCCCGAGCACGCGCTGCAACTCGCTCTCGGCCAGCGACTGCCAGTGCGGCGTGCCGATCTCGGAGAACAGCGCGCAGGCGCGGAACAAATGCGTGCGCGCCGTGCGCGGGTCGTCGGTGTAACGCCCCGCCAGCAGCAGCGTGCGAGCCAGATCGAACCGCTCGCGGCAACCTCGCAGCAACGAGATCGCGGTGTCCCAGTGCTCGCGCGCATCGACGACGCGGCCACGGGCCAGCGCGATGTCGCCCGCCACTCGGTAGGCCACGGCGTGCTCGAGCTTATCGTCCGTCAGGCGCGAGAGCCGCCGCGAGCGCTCGCACGCGGTGTCGGCTTCGTCGAGTCGACCGAGCGCAACCAGCACTTCGGCGCGGCGCCGTTCGAGTTCGACCACCAGATCGCCCTCGGGTGCCGTGCGGTTGGCGAGCGTGAGCGCCTCCTGGTAGCGCGTGAGCGCAGCCTCGGGACGGCCACGGTCGTAGTCCAGTTCGCCCATGAACTCGAGTGCCAGCACTTCCTCACGGCGCGCGCCATGACGGCGCGAACGCTCGAGCGCGGCGAGGAAGAACGACTCGGATTCCGCGAAGCGACGCTGGAGCCGAGCGATGTTGCCCAGCCCGATGTTGACATGCGCCAGATGCAACTCATCGCCGACTTGCACGATGGCCTGCTCGCACTGCCGGTAGGCGTCCCCGGCGCGGTCCCACTCGCCCATCTTCTGGAACACGATGCCCAGGTTCATGAGCGGGGCCACCGTGAGCGAGAGATGTCCATGGTGGCGGTACACCTCGAGCGCTGAGCTGAAGTGCGCGATCGCCGTGTCCCACTCGCACAGGTTCTTGTGGATCAGCCCAAGATTGTTGCGCGTGCGCGCGGCACTCTGCTCATCGCCGAGCCGCCGGTACAGCGCCAGTGCCTGCTCGCTCAGGTCGCGAGCCTGCCCCAGATCGCCTTCTCGCAACGCCACAACGCCCAGGATGGCGAGCGCGTTCGCCGAGAGCGGGAGGTCGCCGGCCTCATCGGCCAGCTGCAACCCGCGCTCAGCGCTCACGCGCGAATCCTCGATGCGACCCAGACTGCGGGCCGCCGTGGCTGCCAGCAGATGCAACCGAGCGCGCAGCGCGAGCGAGCTCAACCCCGTCTCGTCGCGCAGCAACTCCCGGCACTGAGCAAGGGCGGCCTGGCAGTCGCCCCGCTCGATGCGGCAAGCGACCGCCTTGCTCTCGAGTCCCGTGCGACGCGCGCGCGACAGTGTGCGCGCCTCGGGAAGCGACAGCAGGCGATCGATGGTTTCCAGAGCGGGCATGTAGTGATCCGCCTGGATGTAGAGATCGGCGAGCATCTCGAGTTCGGCCATCGCGGAGTCCGCCACAAGGGCGGGCGCCGCAACGAGCCTGGCTTCGAGCTGCACGATCTGCTTCCGGTCGTCCATCAGGGCACGAGTCTCCGGTGAATGATTCGGGGGATCGGGACCGCGTGAAGCTGTAGGAGCTACTGGGTGCGCTTAACGGCGCACGAAGTAGGCCGCCCACAGGCGTGCCGCGGCGTGGAAACGGATCATCCAGACACTGCCATTCGACACAACACGGTCCACCGGAGCGGTATTGCGGTAGATGCCGGCACCGATTCGTCCAGGCTCCGCGCCGGGCTTGGCACCCGAGCGAGTCTGGGGAATGTCCGGATCACCCGCACCGAGCGGGGGAGGCGTATCGGGTCCGCGCAGGTAATCGCTGCCGCTCTCATCGCCCGAATCCGCTCGGGAGGTCGAGGAGACCGACAACGCACCTGCGCATAGACACAGCGCCAGGAAGAGTTTCCACCATCGATACTGCGAGAATCGACGCATGCAGCCCTTTCAGTTCCCAGTCCGAAAGTGAGCCGACTACGGCCAGGCGAATAGGTCCGGAAACGCGAGACGAGGCAGGCGGAGCCAGATACGGGGTGGGGGCTCCAGGATCTGTTGCGGCTTGCGTCCCACGGACTTGGGAATAAGGCTAGGCCCGCGGGGTGCACAGAATCAAGGCATATGTTCCGGCGAGGTCCGGGATCGGGGCGCCAGCCGCCGCGCGCTACTTCAGCTTCAACTTCTGTCCCTGCGGGCCGTCCTCGACGATCACACCCAGGGCTGCCAACTGGTCGCGCAGTTGGTCGGACTGCTTGAAGTCCTTGGACTTACGGGCAGCCGCCCGGGCATCGGCCAGTGCCATGATCTCGGCAGAGAACGATTCTCCGGTTGGAGTCTTCCAGAACAGCCCGATGATCCCGCCCAGGCGGTACAACTCACGGGCGCCCTCGGCGGCTTCGGACTCCCCGCCCTCGTCGTAGGTCCGGTTCACAGCCCGGGCCAGGTCGAACAGGTGGCCCATGGCCGCAGCGGTATTGAAGTCGTCGTCCATGGCCTCGTGGAACAGCCGGTCGGCATCACGGCAGGCCTCGCCCAACGCCCCCCCGGGCGCGGGCCCGGCCGGCGTATCCCAGACACCGGCCCGCTCGAGTGGCGCCCGCAGGCGCTGGTAGGCCACGCCCGCCTCCTGCAACCGCTCGAGGCTGAACTCGATCGGGCTGCGGTAGTGCGTGCTCATCAGGTAGAACCGCGTGACCTCGGGGTCGGCCTGCTTGGCGATGTCCTCGATGAAGAAGAAATTGCCGTCGCTCTTGGACATCTTGGCGCCCGAGAGGTTCACCAGCCCGTTCTCGGTCCAGAAGTTCGCGAACGGCTTGCCCGTGCAGCACTCGCTCTGGGCCATCTCGTTCTCGTGGTGCGGGAAGATCAGGTCCTGCCCGCCGCCATGCAGGTCGATGGTCTCGCCCAGATGCTTCATGGCCATGGCCGAGCACTCGATGTGCCAGCCGGGGCGGCCCGGCCCCCACGGGCTGGGCCACGCGGGCTCACCCGCTTTGGCGCCCTTCCACAGCGCGAAGTCGAGCGGATCGCGCTTCTGCTCGTCCGGTTCGATGCGATAACCCTCGCGCAAGTCGTCCACGCGCCGCCCCGAGAGCTTGCCGTAATCGGCCTTGCTGCGGACATCGAAGTACACATCGCCGCCCGCGGCGTAGGCGTTGCCCTTGTCGATCAGCGTCTGGATCATGCTGTGCATCTCGGCGATGTGTTGCGTGGCGCGCGGGTACACCGTGGCGCGCTTGATGTTGTGCAGATCAGCGTAAGTGAGATACGCCTCGATATTGCGCTCGCTCACGCCCTGATACTCGATGCCTTCCTCGTTGGCGCGGGCGATGATCTTGTCGTCCACATCGGTGAAGTTGTAGGCATACGCGACTTCGAGCCCCATGTGCTCCAGATATCGCCGCATCACCTCGGCCGCGAGCGAAGCGCGGATGTGCCCGACATGCGGCTTGTTCTGCACGGTCATGCCGCAGACATACATGCGGACTTTTCCGGGCGTGACGGGCGCGAACTCGCGCTTCTCGCGGGTCAGCGTGTCGTAGATGCGAAGGGGCAAGACTTCCTCCAGTTACTCAGATGAGCCCGTCGACGGTCTTGCGGTCGAGCTTCTTCACCACCTCGACCAGCAGCTTGACCGCCTGCTCGTAGTCCTGGCGGCTGATGATGCTCACATGGCTGTGGATGTAGCGCGCCGCAACGCCCATCGAGATACTCGGCACTCCTTCACCGGTCATGTGGATGCGTCCGGCGTCGGTCCCGCCGCGCTCCACGGCCTCGAACTGCAGGGGAATGCGCAGCTTCTTCGCCGTGTCGCACACCAGATCGAACAGCCGCCGATTGGGAATCGAGGTGGCGTCGTACACCACCACCAGCGGCCCACCGCCCAACTTCTCGTCGCCCTCGGTGCCGGGCGTGTCATGCGCGATGCCCACATCGAGCGCGAACGCCACATCCGGCTTGGTCTTGTTCGCGCTGGTCTGCGCGCCGCGCAGGCCGACTTCTTCCTGCACGGTGGCCACGGCGAGCAGCGTGTTGGGATGCTTCTGCCCCACCAAGCGCGTTGCGACCTCGGCCGCCATCGCACAACCAATGCGGTTGTCCCAGGCCTTGGCGAGCAACAGATCCGGGTTGGCCATCACCGCGAACGCTGAGTCCGGCACGATCGGGTCGCCCGGGCGGATGTCGAGCTTCTTCTTGATGTCGTAGTCGTCCGAGGCGCCCACATCGATGTACATGTCCTTGATCTCGAGCACCTTGCGGCGGTCCTCCTCGCGCAACTCGTGCGGCGGCTTGCTGCCCACCACACCCAGCACATCACCCTTGCGGGTCTTGATGATCAGGCGCTGCCCCAGCACGACATGCCCCCACCAACCCCCGAGCGGCAGGAACTTGATGAAGCCGTCCTTGGTGATCGACTTGACCATGAAGCCCACCTCGTCGAGGTGGCCGGCCAACATCACCCGCGGGCCCTTGGCATCGCCGACCTTCTCGCAGATGAAACTGCCGAGCCGGTCCTTGGAGAACTTGCCAACGCCCTTGAGGTGTTTGGCCATCACCACGGCAACATCGCTTTCAAAACCCGGCACGCCGTGCGCGTCGACGAGTTCCTTGAGGAAGGTGAGAGTGCGGTCCATGGGGTCTCCGGTGGGGGTCAGACTTTGTGGGCTTCGACCTTGCGGCGCGTCTTGGAATCCGCCACCGCCAGATCGAGGATACGGCCCACCAGCTGGTCATAGGACATGCCCTTCGCCTTGGCCGCCATCGGCACCAGGCTGGTCGGGGTCATGCCCGGGATCGTGTTCACTTCCAGGATGTACGGCTCATCGGCATCGTTCAGCATGATGTCCACGCGTGCCGCGCCGCGGCAGCCCAGCACCTGGCAGCATTCCGTGGCCAGCTCGCGCACATGCTTGGCCAGCTCCTTGTCGAGCTCCGCCGGACAATCGTATTCGGTTGCCCCCTTGGTGTACTTGGCGGCGTAGTCGTAAAAACCACTCTTGGGCCGGATCTCGACCACCGGGAAAGCCTGCTCCCCGATCACCGCCACGGTGAGCTCGCGCCCCTCGATGAACTGCTCGACCAGCACCTGCGTGTCATGCTCGGCCGCTTTGTGGATCGCGGGCTCGAACTCCGAGGGGTGACGCACGATCGTCAGACCCAGCGTCGAGCCCTCGGCGTTCGGCTTCACCACCAGCGGATAGCCGCCCAACAGCTTCACATCGAGCGCGCGCCCCATGACGCCCGCCTCGATCACCATCCAATGCGGCGTGGGCAGGGCCTCGCGTTCGAACACCCGCTTGGTCATCGCCTTGTCCATCGCGACCGCGCTCGCCAGCACGCCCGAGCCCGTGTACACCTTGCCCGCCAACTCCAGTGCCGCCTGGATGGTGCCATCCTCACCATAAGTGCCGTGCAACGCGAGGAACACCACATCGGCTTCGAGCACCGCGGGAGTCTGGATGGCCGCGAGCATCGCGCTCACCGGCAGCTTGAGGACCGCCGCATGCTTGGGAGCCGAAGCCTCCTCCTCGCCTGCGGGCAGGACGCGGCCGTCGGCGGCATCCACCGAGGTGACTTCGTGGCCCAGGTTGCGCAGCGCGGCTGCGATCCCCTGGCCACTGCGCAGCGAGATCTCGCGCTCGGACGAGCGCCCACCCATCAGGACCGCCACCTTCATGATGCCTCCGTGTTGATGTCGGGCGGCCACGAACGGCGCGCCGGTCTTCCCTGTCCCGCTCTCGCGCGACGGATCATTCGCGTGCACCCGCCGCCGAACGCAATCGTGCGACGCAGCGCTCGCGGCCGAGCCAGACGGCCACCTGCGGCAACTCGGGCCCATGGATACGGCCGGTGAGAGCGGCGCGCACCGGTTGGAACAACTCGCGTCCCTTCACGCCGAGCTGCGCTCCCGTGGTCTTCAAGCTCGATTTAACTCCGTCCGCGCTCCACTCCGCAAGCGCGGCCAGCGCATCGGCATACGACTCGCAGACCTGCGCGGCGCGCGGCTCGCCCAGTGCGGATTGCGCGTCGGGCTCGCGCACGGGTTCCTCGTCGAGCAAGGGCGCCAGCTCGCCCGCCAGATCCGCCAGCGTCGCCAGGTTGCCACGCACCAACTCGAGCAGCGTGAGCAGCGTCGGGCGCGGCAGCGCCTGCGCCGCGGCGGGCAGGAATGGCGCGC
>JANLOU010000038.1:0-2708 GCA_031366735.1 Candidatus Eiseniibacteriota bacterium | reverse complement strand
GGGACAAGGTAGTTCCAACTTGCCCACGCCCTGCGCCGCCGCGGCAGGACGCGCGTGTCGCTATGGAGCACGGCATCGTTGCGCTGGTAGGGGAACGCGCGCAGGACCTCGCGCTCGATCGGCGTGGCGTCCCCGAGCAGGCGCAGGGTCTGGTCCGCGTGCGTGGCGAACACCACTTCATCGAAACGCTGCAGGCCATCGGGGAGACGCACCTCGACGCCACCTGCGATCCGTCGCACTTGCTGCACTGGTGTGGAGGTATGTACTTGGGCGGCGAACGGTTTCGTGAGCGGACCCACATAGGCGTGTGAACCGCCGGTGACCACGCGCCAGCGGGGTTGGCGCGCGGGCGGTTCGAGCAGGCCGTGGTTGTGGAAGAACCGCACGAAGAACGCGGCGGGGAACTCGCGCATGGTGTGCTCGCTCGAGGACCAGATGGCAGCGCCCATGGGCACCAGATACTGGTCGCGGAAAGCCGCCGAGAAGCCCGCGCCCTCGCACAACTCGCCGAGCGTGGCATGCGCATAGTCCCCGGCCACCAAGCCGGTCGCCTCTCGATTGAAGCGCAGGATGTCGGCGATCATGCGCAGGAAAGTGGGCCGCAGGAGGTTCCGTCGCTGCGCGAAGACCGCGTCCAGCGTCTCGCCGCCATACTCGAGGCCCGTGCGTCGGTCGGTGACGCTGAAGCCCATGCGCGTCGGTTGCGAGGGGACCGCCAAGCGCTCGAGCAGCGCGCAGAACTCGGGGTAGGTACTGCGGTTGAACACGACGAAGCCCGTGTCCACATCGAACGCCCCCTCGGGCGTATCCACCCGCACGGTGTGTGTGTGCCCGCCCACATGCTCCGCCGCCTCGAACACCTGGATCTCGTGCTCGCGGTGCAGGCAAGCGGCCACGGTCAGGCCCGAGATGCCAGCGCCGATGATCGCGACCTTCATCGTAGTCTCCGGGTGAGGAGGAGGGCCGACCGAGAGGCACCGCAGTTCGACTCGAAACCTTGAGACGCGGCATAGTAGTCTTGAGTTGCAACTCAGGGCAGTGGGTCCAGAGATACAACGGAGGAACGCGTGGGGTCGGATGAGCGGGAGTCGTCGGAAGCCGCATGGCTTGCGGCGTTGGTCGAAGCGGCAGCCGGGGCGGACGCCCTGACGGTGACCGAGGTGGTCGGACGCGGCAAAGGCGCCCGCACAACCTTGCACGAGATCCGCGATGCCGCGGGAATCGCTCGCCTCTTGGGCGAACTCCAACTGGCCGAGGCCCGGGACACCGGCCCACCCCGCGTGGACGCGGCATGGCTCGAGTTCCACCGCGAGCGCCGATTGCTGGCACGACTGACACTGGTGAGCGGTCGTTCGCTTCACTGGGGCGAAGCCGATCCGCCCGGCGCACGCTTGTCGGATCCGGCGGCAGATCAACTGTGCAACTGGCTGTCCGGCCATGGCTGCACGGGGCCGCGCGAGGCGCTGGTGCGCGTGCGACGGCGCGAGCGGTTGTGGGACAGTGTCGTGCAATCGCAGGCGGCGCTGCTTCCGCCCGGAGCTTCATGGATCCTGTGGGAACCGGGCCGCGAGGAGGAGCGCATCGCCGAGCTCATGCGCCTTGCGCCGGGGCCGCTGGAGCGTGCGAGCGTCTGCTTTCGCGTGCTGGGTGCTTCACACGCCGAGTGGTTCGTGACGCTTCCGCTGGAACGACTCGTCGAGCCCTATCTGCACGATGCGATCCACGCCGAAGTCGTGGCCGCTGCCATGGAGCGGGTGTGGAACGAAGCGCCCGGGCCCGCCGGCGTGTCGCGTTGGCTGGTGCACGCAGGCGGGGCCGCGCGCATGGGCGTGCTCGCCGAACAGCTTCTGCCCGAAGCATTGCGCTGGACCCTGGCCCACCCCGTAGCGCGCAATCGCACCGAGGCCATGGAGTGGCTCGCCGCCTCGCGCGCGCCATTCGCCACCGCATTACTGCATGAGGTGTTCGCCGACGCCATCGCGCTGCGTGAGCTACCGGAAGCGACGCGCGACCTACTGGGCGAGTTCAGCGATCCCGAGACATTCTATCTGGACGACAACATCGTGCGCGGCACGAGCGACCGCGCCTATGCGGCGTTGCTGCTGGCCCAACGGGGAGAGACGAGCATCTGCGAGCGCGTGCTGGTGCTCATGGACAGCGCGAACGAGGCCGACTTCCATGCGCTGGCACTGGCGATGGAGACGCTGGATTCGTGAGGGCAATGGCCGCAGGAATGCTGCTGGCTGGGTCGGCCGGCCGGCAGACAATCCGTAGGCCTTAACCGTCCACGGACCCGGGGCTACTTCACCTGGCAAACTTCCGTCAGGTGCCGCAGCGTTTCGCGCATGGGGGGGGCTTGAATGAAGAAGTCTCGGACCAACGCGAGTGAGCAGAAGGCAAGGGGCCAGCCGTTAGCGGCGCCACTGGGCGAGTTGTCGCTGCGTCCGACAGCGCTCGATGCGTTCGTGGCCATCGCACTGGCGGCACTGATCGTGCGGGTCACCACTGCCCATATCGGTGTGGATCGAGGAGGGTTCACCGACGAGGCAATCCCATTTCGTCAGGCGCTCACCCTCTGGGGCTGGGGCGCGACGCCTGCGACTGCCAATCCGCACTTCTTCAGCTACCCCAGTGTCTCGATCTACCTCCATTGGATAGCTCAGGCGACGGCCGTGCTGATCGGAATGCTCTGCGGTCGATTCGGATCG
>JANLOU010000020.1:0-3475 GCA_031366735.1 Candidatus Eiseniibacteriota bacterium | reverse complement strand
CTGGCCAGTTCGGTCAGCTTGGCGCGGGCTATGTGGGGTTGGGAGTGGTTCCCAACCTGTTCGCCCCTCTCGTCTCCGACACCGCTTCGAATCAGTACACCTATGTCGTGAGCGGCATGACGGTCGTGAACCGTCAGGTCTTCGGTTCATATGTGGTCATCGATTACTCGCCCGGCACGCTCTCGGTGTACGAAGACTCCAAGTCCAGTGGCACGCCTGCCGTGTGGGCCCCGAATCCTCCGAACGCGCAGGCTCCGGGCTCGTTCACGGACGGCGGGCTCTACCTGCAAGGGACGCTCACGAACTTCCAGTTCGTGCTCAACACCGCGAATGGCTCGGGTAGTTACGAAGCCACTTGCGTGTGGAATGGCGGCTCGAATGTCAGCGATATCCCGGCGGGTGACCGTACCGGCTGGACCTTCGCTGGCTCCACGAGCAATGCACTCAACATCCCGGCCGGCTACGCGCATCAGATCGACGGCCAGAACTTCATCGTCCTTGCCACGCCCAGCCGCCGCAGCTCGTGGGGCGGCCTGAAGTCCACTTACCGCTGATTCCAGCACGGAGGAGGAGATCATGAAACTTCGCGAATCCATCCTTGCCGCCGCGCTGGTCGCGCTCGCGGTGGTCCCGACAGCATACGCGGCTGGCCCGGCGATCGATTGGGATCCGGCCTATGGTTGGCAGGCTGGCGCCACCCCCACGAACATGCCGCTCGGCGGTGAGTTCAAGATGGTCGGCGTCATCAGCGGCTTCGATGTGCCGCTGCAGGAACTGAACGCCCTCGACCCGACCAAGGAGTACACATTCTATGTGCACGGCCTGATCTCGGGCGGGACGGTCGCCTCGGGCCCGCCGACCATGACCTTCTACGAGACGAACTTCGCCGGTGGCACCATCGAGGTGTACGAAGACCTCTCGCCCGACGCGTCGTTCGATCCCAACCCGGTGAATGCCGGTGTTCCGGCCGACTTCATCGACGGCACCATGATCCTCTCGGGGAGCTTCACGCGCTTCGTGGTTCAGTCGAACAACTTCACGGTCTACAAGGTCGGAAACATCGAAGGCGATCTCACCTGGACGGGCGGCACGCTGCTGGACCGCTTCCGTCGCATCGGCGGCCAGCTCTGCCCCGGTCTGTTCACGGGTGGCTCGACCTGGAACACCTCAGTGGTCCCGGCGGGCTATCTGTTCCGCCACGATGGCAAGATCGACCTGCAGTGCCCGACGCCCACTCAAGGCAGCACCTGGGGTCGGATCAAGTCGCTCTATCGTTAGGCGCACATCCCCCGATGTGAATTGGCCCCGCGGCGCTCGCGCCGCGGGGCCTTCGCTTTCCCTGCCTCGCGCCGTGCCGCCCCTTGCCACTATGCTCCGGCCCCCCATCTGGCACTTGGCCCCAAGAGGACCCGACCATGCAGGCGTTGTTGCTCGAGTGGCTGAACCTCATCCTGCGTTGGGCCCATGTGGTCGCCGCGATCATGTGGATCGGTGATTCGTTCCTGTTCATGTGGATGGACAGCAGTCTGTCCGCGCCGAGGAAGCCGCGCGAGGGGGCTGTCGCTGGCGAGATCTGGATGATGCACAGCGGTGGCTTCTACGAGGTCGTGAAGCGCCGCTACCTGCGCCCCGAGGACATGCCCCCGCAGTTGTTCGCGTTCAAGTGGCAGGCGTACAGCACCTGGATCAGCGGATTCCTGCTGTTCGCGCTCGTCTATTGGCTGGGGGGCAGGGCGTATCTTCTGGAGCGCTCCGTGGGACTCACACACGGTTCTGCCGTCGCGATCAGCGCGGCATTGCTGCTTGCGGGATGGTTCGTCTACGACCTGCTGTGGAGTTCGCGCCTGGGGCGCCGCACGCTGGCCGCAAGCGTCGTGTCGTTCGCCTTATTGGCAGGAACCACCTATGGACTGACTCAGGTTTTCGGCGGCCGTGCCGCCTACCTGCAACTGGGCGCGATGCTGGGCACGATCATGGCGGCGAACGTCTGGCGGCGGATCATCCCTTCGCAGAGCCAGATGCTGGCCGCGACTCGGGCTGGCACCGCGGTGGACACGAGTCTGGGGCTGCGCGCGAAGGCCCGCTCGACACACAACCACTACCTCACCTTCCCGGTGCTGTTCCTGATGCTCAGCTCGCACTTCCCCAGCACATACGGCCATGCGCTCAACTGGCTGGTGTTGCTGCTCATCATGATCTTCGGCGCGAGCCTCAAGTACACCATGAACTTCCGCGCCCGCAGCGATTGGCGACTGGTGCTGCCCGGAATCGTTGGATTGCTTGGCGCGCTGGCCCTGACGCTACGCCCCGTTCCCATCGCACAAGCGGTCACCGACATGCGCAGCACAGTGGCATTCGAACAGATTGACGGGATCATGCAACGGCGGTGCGTGACCTGCCATTCCGCCCACCCCACGAATCCCTCGTTCCCCGAGGCCCCGAACGGCGTGATGTTCGATGACCCCGCCCACATCCAAGCGCTCGCGGGCCGGATCCTGGTGCGAGCGGTTCAAACGCAGACGATGCCCCTCGGCAATCTCACCGGGATGACCCCTGCGGAACGCGACACCCTTGGCGCTTGGATCGCGCAGGGCGCTCGCCGGGATTAGACCCCGTACTCGGGAGCCGGTTTGCCCTGGAGCCAGTGATCGAACCAACGGCGGATGTGCTGTTGGTTCTGCACACGCCGCGACGGCGCCCCCGAGCGCGACAACTCGTGGTTCTCCCCGGGGAAACGGACCATGACGGCGGGCTTACCCTGTTTGAGCAAGCCGCGGAACATGACTTCGCCCTGAGCGATGGGCGTGCGCCAGTCCTCCTCGCTGTGGATGACCATGAGCGGCGTCTTCACACGGTCGAGGTAGGTGGCCGGCGACCGCTCCGCGAACTCGTTGGGATCCTCGAACGGCGCCTTGCGGAACCACGCCGCATTGAACATCGCGAAATCGCTCGAGTACCACATCGAGCTCCAGTCCGACACGCATCGCTGGGTGATCGCGGCGCGGAACCGATCCGTGCGAGTGATGATCCAGTTCGTGAGCAGCCCACCGCCGCTCCCGCCCGTCACCCCCATGCGCGCCTCATCGATATAGCCCGTCGCCAACATATGATCGACGCCCGCCATGAGGTCGTCGTAGTCATGCCCCGGATAGGCGTACTGGATGCAGTTGGCGAACTCCTGCCCGTAGGAAGTGCTACCGCGCGGGTTCGTGTAGAGCACCACATAGCCGGCCTGAGCGAGCATCCGGAACTCGTGCGAGAAGCCGACGCCGTACGCCGCGTGCGGTCCGCCGTGGATCTCGAGCACGAGCGGATAGCGGCGAGTGGGATCGAAGTCCGCGGGCTTCACGACCCAACCTTGGATGCGCCTGCCGTCGAACGACTCGTACCAGATCTCCTCCACCGCCCCCAGGCCAACGCTCTCGAGGACCGCGTCATTCGGCCCGAACAACCGCGTGAGCGTGCCCGTGCCGAG
>JANLOU010000636.1:0-2181 GCA_031366735.1 Candidatus Eiseniibacteriota bacterium | reverse complement strand
GGTCGGGCACAAGGGCTTTAGTCCCCGGTCTGGACCCACAATTCAATGTCCCGATCGGCGCGCTCTACATGACTTCCGCGAACTACACCGGCGTCCGCCGCAAGCTTGCACTCAGTTCGCCGCCGCCATCGCCGCCGCCATCGCCGCCGCCACCGCCGCCGCCATCGGATCCCTGAGCCCGGCGCGCCTCCTCACCCCTTCTTCGGTTTCGCTGGCCGCATCTCCACGCGGCTGTGCAGTGCGCGCGGCGATGTCTTGAGCAGGTCCACCACCATCTCGCCCACATCCTCGGGCTGCAGCGCCCAGTCCTGTTTGGCGGCGGTACCGCGGCCGAACTCGGTGGCAACGCTGCCGGGCATCAAGTAGGTCACGCGGATGTCGGCGTCGCGGACTTCCTGGAACAACACCTCGCTGAACCCGTTCACGGCGTGCTTGCTGGCGCAGTAGGCGCCGGCGTTGGCGAATGTGTTGCGGCCGGCGAGTGAGGAGATATTGAAGATGTAGCCGGCTCCGCGGGCCTTCATCTGTGGAATCGCCTCGCGGGTGCAATAGAATACGCCATTCACATTCGTCTCGATCACGGCGTGCCAGTCGTCCAGGCTCATCTCGGCGATCGGGGCGAACGCGCCCACGCCGGCGTTGTTCACCAGCACATCGATTCCGCCCAGGTCCTTTTGCACTGCGGCGAACAGCGCCGCGACTTCGGCGGGCTTCCGCACATCGCAGGCATAGCCGCGGGCACCGTTGCCGACTTCGGCCGCAGCCTTGTCAGCCGCTTCCTGCTTGCGCGCGGTGAGCGCCACGGTCACGCCTTCGCGCGCGAGGGCTTCCACGATGCCACGGCCAATGCCACGATTGCCGCCGGTCACCAACGCGATCTGCTCTTTCAAGGGGCGCATGCGAGTCCTTTCAGTGTCCCAACAGGTCGTCGGCGCCAAGCTGGCGCACGATATGTCCGCTGGCGCCATCGGGCGCCAGTTCGATCTCGACGAGCTTGCCCGGATGGAACCCGGGGTCTTCGCCGGTCAGCCGATGTGAGATGAGCCCCAGCAGCGGCAGGTGCGCCACCACGAGCACGCGGCCCTCGGGTAGGCCGGCCGCTCTCAGCGCGGCAATCGCATCGTCGGGCTCGTGCTCGGGCGTCAGGTCCCGGATCATCGTCGGGCGCACCCCGGGCGCAACCTGCTCGAGCAACAGGAGCGCGGTGTCCCAGGCGCGTCGATAGGGGCTCGAGTAGGCCGCGACAGGCGCCCAGTCCTCGCCCGCGAGCAGTTCGCCCAGCAGTTCGATATAGCCCGCTCCCTCGGCGGTGAGTGCCGCCTGGGGGCCCTGTCCGTCGGCCCGTCCGTGCCTCAGAAGCGCCAAGATGGTGGGCATGAGCAGTGACTATGCGGCAGCGCACGCGCGGGGCGCAAACTCCTTGGGCTCAGGCCGCAGCGCCGGTTTGCGCAGGCGTTCCGCCGTCCCTTAGCATCATGCGTTCACGACGACCTGTACGCGCCGCCCGCCGCGAGCGGCCCACCTTGGAGCGCCCCCAGACGATGAGCCTGTTCCTCGAGACCCTGCGCGAACGCGTGCTGTTCTTCGACGGTGGCCTGGGCACTCAGGTGCAGGCCCGCGACCTCACCGCCGAGGACTACGGTGGCAAGCGCTGGGAAGGTTGCATCGACTACCTGAGCCTGACGCGGCCCGATGTGCTCGAATCGATCCACGCCACCTACTTCGAGGCGGGCGCGGATGTGGTCGAAACCAACTCGTTCCAGGCCGCGCGGATCCGGCTGGAGGAGTGGGAGCTTGGCGACAAGACCATCGAGCTGAACCGCGCCGCGGCGGCCAATGCGCGTCGCGTGGCCGACCGCTTCTCGGCGGCCGATGGTCGCCCGCGATTCGTGGCCGGGTCCATGGGGCCCTCGGGCTACCTGCCGTCCTCCGAGGACGCCGACCTGGGCCAGAAGAAGCTGGTCGACCTGGTGCCCTCTTTCGCCGAACAGGCGCAGGGCCTGATCGAGGGCGGGGCGGATGTGCTGATTCTGGAGACCTGTCAGGACATCCTCGAGATGAAGGCGCAGATTCTCGCTGCACGCGAGGCCATGGAGCGCACGGGCAAGAAGTTGCCGATCCAAGCCTCGATCACGCTGGATCCCACCGGGCGCATGCTGCTCGGCACCGACTTCCGCGGCG
>JANLOU010000634.1:0-3985 GCA_031366735.1 Candidatus Eiseniibacteriota bacterium | reverse complement strand
TTGCGCCAGCCCTGCCATGCCGGGTGCTCCTCCCACAGGCTGCGCTCGTTCACGCCAAAGCCGAGATCGGCGAAGGTCAGCGACAGCTCCTTCGTCCGGTAGGCGGTGTGCGTCAGCCAACGCAGTGAGTCACCGGTCTGGTAGGCGGCGCAGTTCGAGATGGTGGAGGCCGGCGCCATCTGCGTGAGATAGGCCGAGCCCATCTGCAGCGTGTGGAACAGGTAGCGCGCCGGGCTGTACAGGCGTGCCAGCGTTGCGGCCCAGGGTCGCTCCAGCATGCTGTCGTGACCGCGTTCGGAGAACTGGTTCAGCAGGCCGAAGACATACGTCTCCTGGCCGTCTTGCAGCATGTTGTAGGTGCGGTAGACGATCTCGTCCGGGTCACGAAACGCGTCCCAGTCCGGGTGCACCAGCGGCGATGCGTTGCGATGCGCCTTGTACCAGCGTGCCATCGGGAAGTTGGGGTCGAGCTCGAACGGCGCGTCGGGGTTGTCGGTGCTGAAGTGCAGGTTGGTCGAGACGATTTCGTACTCGCTCGGTTTGCGGCGCCGCCCGGCCAGGTGGCTCCAGGTCTTCAGCGGTTTCAGCAGTACAGGGGCTTCGGCTTGGGTCATGCGTGTCTCCGGTCAGAGCGTCAATTCAAAGCGTCAATTCGTAGTAGAAGCGGACGTAGTCCTCGGTGGTCTCGATGCGGCCGGCGAACGAGCCGAGGTTGACCTCGAGCTCGGACATCTTGAAGGGCCGCCCCAGCGTCTCTTCCAGTGTCTTTCGCCGCAGGATCAGCTCGCCGTCGGTGTCGATGCGCACGTAGGCCAGCTTGTCGTCGACGCGGATCTCCTTACCCGGGTTGTCCTCCTGCGCCGCCTCGATGACCCCCGCCGTGATGGGGCTGGCGCGCAGCACGGGGCCGACGCGGTTGTTGCGATAGGCCTGTGCGGTCGTGTCCTTGCTCATGCTGTGTTCCTTGCGATGTCAGGTGGAGGCGAACAAGGGCGTGACCCCCTCGACCGCGATCAGGATGTCGTCCCCGTCGACCTTGACGGGGTATTCGGCGAGCCGGCAATTGCCCGGGTTGATCCCGGCGCCGGTGCGGGCATCGAAGGTCCATTGATGCGCCCTGCACATCAGCACCTTGCCGTCGAACTTTCCCTCGGCGAGCGGAATGTCCTGGTGCGGGCACATGCCCTGGAAGGCCCGCAGGTCACCGCCTTCCGGCCAGACCAGCACGACCACGTGGTCGCCGATCTCGACCTCGGTCATCTCGCCCTCCCACAGGTCTTCGGTGGAGGCGACTTTCTGAAACGTCATCGTCGCCTCAGTCATCGCAGAAGATGAACTCGAGCGCTTCCATCGGCTTGATGTCGGTTTCGCTCAGCTTGGCCGAGCGCGGGTAGAACGCGTCGCCGCCCTGGCGGCGTACGCGGATCACCTTGCCCGGTCGCGGTGCGACGCGTCGGCCGACCGAGTGATGCGCTGCGGTGGCAGCCACCTCGTCCATCGAGTTGTCGGTATCGACCGCGACGAGTTGGAGCACGAAGTCGTACTGGAAATTGGAAATCACGGGGAAGAGTGCCATGTCGTTTACCTTTGGGTTGGCGGATCAGGCGGCGCGCTTTGCCTGCCGCAGATTGCGGTAGACCTCGACCCAGGAATAGTTGTGTGCGTCGTCTCCCATCTCACCCGGCGCGAGGTTCATGTACTTCAGTGCGCCCATCAGGTTCGGCGGCTGGATATGGCCGGCGAGGAAACGGTCGACCAGACTCAGGTGGTCGCGGTAGCGCACTGGGTCCTGCTGGAAAACCCAGCGGTCGATCTCGGAGTTGAAGTGGTAGGTCCGGCCCTTGTAGTCGAGCGGGTAGTCCTTGACGTTCCAGCCCTTGCCGGGGATGGCGCAGATCGGGATCTGGCTCATGTTGCAGACGATCGGCAGCGTCTCAGGCACGGTCAGTTCGGGCCGGCCGGCGACCAGGTTGTCGATGATGACGTCCCAGCATTGGCCGAAGGTGTCGTTCCAGCCAGGGTACTTTTCCTCCAGCCATTCGCGGCAGTCCGGCGTGACGCCGGCAGCGGGGTTCCACCACAGCGTCGGGCGCCAGAACCAGATGCCCAACTGATAGGCGTGGTGCTGGTAGTCGAACTCATTGACCATCTGGTCCCAGTACCACGGAAGGTCGAGGCCGAGGTCGATCAGCGAGCGCTCGAACTGCCCGACGATCCACTCGCGCATGAACTCCTTGAACGACTGCTTGCGGTGCTGCAGCGGCGTCGCGTAATCCATCGCCGTTCCCGTGAGCAGGCTGAACAGGCGCCAGGCGCGCGCAATCGCCACGTCGACGAGCTTCTGCGCCTCTTCCTTGCGGCCGTTCGCGATCAGGATCTGCAGCGCCGGGCCGCCGATCTGCGCATGGCGCGATTCATCGGTCTGGATGCTGGAGATCAGGCTCGAGAAGGTGAAGTCGCCCGCCTCGGCCGCATCTGCGGCAAGACCGAGGAACTGCATGTTCGTGAAGCCGGTCTCGAAGGCGAAGGTCAGCATGACCGCGATCTCGACCGCGCTGCGGCCAAGGAACAGGTCGTCGAAGGCGTGGCGCGCAGCGATCGCGCCCCACTCGTTCGTGTGATAGGCCTTGTGGGCCCAGTCGAACTGCCGGTCCTTAGGGCAGTAGTCGTGCGGGAAGTACAACTGCAGCTGGGCGTGCCGGTTCTCGTCGAGCATGCCGAAGGTGGCCATGTTGCGCATGCCCGGTGCGCGACCGAATCGGGTCATGCGCGCCTCGGCGCTCATCGCCGCGTATTCGCCGAGCGCGATCGCGCCGTAGTGCGATTTCAGGATCGAGAGCCAGCCCGGGTCGGCCTCCTCGAACATGCGGCTGCGTTCCAGGGCGGCCTTGACGGAATAGGCGCCAGCATCCTTCTCGCGCTGGATGCGCACGTACTCGGAATAGGAGGTCTTGTACGGTTCGTCGTAGCCCTCCCAGTGGGTCATCGGCACGCCCATCGCGCCGGTCATGACGTCGGGAAAGAGCTCGGACTCGGCCACGTAGGTCGGGGTCCAGTTGGTGGCACGGGCAATGTCGTACCAATCCGCGCGTTCGAGAAGCGCCATGCTGATGTCTCCTTGTGTTCTTCGGCCCAAGCCCGCGGTTCCGGGCTGGATGGTCGAAGGATAGGAAGACGGCGATGGCGGCGCCATTACACCTAGTCCGGTGCGTCATTCGACTTTGGTTTAGATCAAGGCGTCCCGGCTCGGTGACGCCTGCCGCCGCCCTCTTGTACCTGCAATCGATCGACCATGCCGGTCAGGCCCGGCAGCGAGCGTGCGCCCATCTTTTCCATGATGTTGTGTCTGTGGACCTTGACCGTGACCTCGGTGATGCCGAGTTCCGCAGCCGTCTGCTTGTTGCGCATGCCGCGCACGACGAGGGCGATCACCTCGCGCTCGCGCGACGTCAAGGTGTCGTAGCGGGCCTGGATCTCGGCCAGCTCGGCGCGCTGCTGCCGCGCGGCGCCGTCGCGCTCCAGCGAATGAGCGATGGCGTCGAGCAGATCCTGCTCGCGAAACGGCTTGGAGAGGAAGTCCACGGCACCGGCCTTCATGGCCCGAACCGTCATCGGAATGTCGCCATGCCCGGTGATGAAGATGATGGGCAAGGCCCGCTCCCGGAGCGAGAGTTCGCGCTGCAACTCCAGGCCGCTCAGCCCCGGCATGCGCACGTCGAGCACGAGGCAGGCGGTGGCATTGGGGCGCTCGAAGGCCAGGAACTCCTGCGCCGAGGCGAAGGTCTGCACGCGCAACCCGACCGAGCGGATCAGGCTGCTCAGCGCTTCTCGCACGGAGAGGTCGTCATCGACCACGAAGACGACCGGGTTCATCATGCGTGCGCCATGGGCAGTGTGAAGTGGAACGTCACGCCGCGATCCTCGTTGGGCGTGACCCACAGGCGCCCACCATGCGCCTCGATGATCGAGCGGCTGATCGACAAGC
>JANLOU010000628.1:0-13726 GCA_031366735.1 Candidatus Eiseniibacteriota bacterium | reverse complement strand
CCGGGGAGGGCTGTCGAGGGGAGTCGACCGTAGCCCGCAGGCAGGGACTGCCGGAGGGCGTTAAACGGGCGTCAGGGAGGGACGGCCATGGATGGCCGGCCCGAGCGTTCCCCTCGACAGCCCTCCCCGGCCCGGTCGCCGCCCCGCCGCCCCGCGATTACCGCGTGATACTCGGCCGGCAGCCCCGTACATTGGGGTGATGGCCATCGGCGAAGCGATATTCGGCAGGCTGGGGGCGTGGAGCCCGGCCAATGAGGCGGATTGGGATGCGCTGTATGCGCAGCAGTTGCCGCGCGTCCTCAACTTTTTTCGGTATCGGGTCAGCGATGACGCGCTGGCCGAGGATCTGACCTCGCTCACATTCCAGAAGGCATGGCTCGCGCGCGCTCGGTACCGTCGTGATCTGGCGAGCTTCACCACTTGGCTCATGGCCATCGCGCGCAATGTCGCCATCGACCACTTCCGCAGTCGTCGCGTGCACGCTCCGCTGGGGTTCGCCGAACATATCGCCAGCAACGATTCACCCGAACGCGATGCGGTGCTGCGCTCGGATTTCGAGCGGCTCTCCCGGCTGCTCGAGGCGCTTCCCGAGCGGGAGCGCGAGATCATCGCGCTCAAGTACGGCAGCGAACTGACCAATCGGGAAATCGCCAAGCAGTTGCGACTGAGTGAATCCAATGTCGGCACCATCCTGCATCGCACGGTGCAGGTACTGCGCGCCGGCTTCGAAGAAGGAGGCAAATGATGGACGATCGTTTCCTGCACGAGCATCGGCGCGAGCCGCGTCCCGGTTTCGCCCAGTCACTGCGGGCTCGTTTGCGCCAAGTCGAGGAGCTCGACGCGGAGCCGAAGGGTCTACGTTGGAATCCGGCGCTAGCTGCAACCTTCGCGCTCGCGGTCCTGGCGCTCTCTTTTGCGCTGCCTTCCGTGCGGGCCACCGCGCAGAATCTGTTGGACCTGTTCCGGGTACGCACCTTCGCCCCGGTGGCTTTCGACCCGGCCCGGCTCGATAAGCTCAAGGCGCTTGCTCCCAAAGAAGGCGACTCGGCGGCGAACATGATGTTCGCCAATGTCGAGGTGCTGGAGAAGCCCGAGCCGCCCCAGACCTTCAGCACCCTCGGCAGCGCGGCCATCGCAGCCGGCATACCGGGGCGCGAGATCACCCACCTGCCGCGCAAGCTCAAAGTGACTGAGATCACGGTCACGGGCCGCGGGCGCACGCGATTCCAGGTCGACACGCAGAAACTCGGCGCGATGCTGGAGCTGCTCGATATCCGCGATGTCACGGTGCCGACCGAGCTGGATGGCCAGAGCTTCAGCATCGCGATGCCCGCTGCGATCCGCCAACACATTGAAGGCGGCAGTCAACATGTGGAGTTCGTGCAGGCGACCAGTCCCGAGATGCAAGCCCCGCCCGGCACGGACATGGCCCGGCTTGGCGAGATCGGCTTGCGTGTGTTGGGCATGAGCCGCACCGAAGCGCGACGCATGGCGCGCAGCATCGATTGGACGAACACGCTGGTGGTGCCCGTGCCGCTCGACGCGACCAGTTTTCGGGAGGTCACGATTCATGGCCAGAAGGGGTTGCTCGTGGCCCATCGGGGCGACTCCAAAGGCCGTGATGGGCGTCAACACGACGGAAACCTGCTGATCTGGTCCGAGGACGGACGGCTCTATGCGCTGTCCGGGGATGTGCGCGACATGGAACTCATCGAGATGGCCGAGTCGGTGCGTTAGTCTATGCCGCATGATGCCTGACTCGGTGATCGAGACCCACGGACTGCGCAAGCGGTTCGGGGACAAGCTTGCGGTTGCGGATCTCTCCCTGTCGGTCAAACGGGGGGAGGTCTTCGGCTTCCTCGGTCCCAACGGGGCCGGCAAGACGACTTCGCTCAAGATGTTGTTGGGGCTGATCACACCCACGGCGGGTCGCGGTACGGTGTTGGGCAAACCGCTTGGGGATCTGGCTTCGCGCGCCAAGCTGGGGTTCCTTCCCGAGCATTTCCGGTTCCAGGATTGGCTCACGGGTCGCGAGCTGCTGCGATTCCACGGGCGTCTGTTCGGACTTTCGGGGGCGCCGCTCGAGCGCCGCATCGAGGAGTTGCTGGGGCGCGTGGATCTGCTCGACGCGGCGCACCGCTTCGTGGGCACCTACAGCAAAGGCATGACGCAGCGCGTGGGGCTCGCTCAGGCCCTGCTCAATCATCCTGCGATCGTGTTCCTGGATGAGCCCACTTCGGGGCTCGATCCGATCGGCCGGCTGCTCGTGCGCGATGTGATCCACGAGCTGCGTGAGCAAGGCACGGCGGTGTTCCTCAACTCCCACCTGCTCGGCGAGGTCGAAGCGACCTGCGACCGCGTCGTGTTCGTGAAGCAAGGCCGCGTATTGCACGAGATGCGTCTGGGCGAGGCGCCAAGCGGGCTCGAAGTGGTGTTGCGCACCGGACCCATCGATGCCGAAACGCGAACTGGGCTCTTGCGCTTCGGGGAGTCTCTCGAGGACGCGGCCGGAGTCACGCGCCTGCGCATGGCCAGCGACGCGCAACTTCCCGAGTTGGCGCGATGGATCGTGTCGCGCGGCGTCGACTTGTTCGCCATGAGCGCCGCCCGCCCTTCGCTCGAGGCCACCTTCCTCGCGGTGATGGGCGAGGATCAGAGGCCGGGATGAACTTCGTGCGCCAACTGCTGACGATCACCCACCTCACGCTGCACGAAGCGATGCGCCGCCGGATCCTCCTGGCGACGCTGGTCTGTGGTGCGGGGTTCCTCCTGGTGTTCGGTATCGGGTTGCATTTCATCGTCAAGGACATGATGCGCCAGAACGGCACACTCTTGATGCAGCGCATCATGCTCAACACATTCACGCTGGCCGGGTTGTACGCGGTCAACTTCCTCACGGTGATGTCGGCGGTTCTGTTGCCCATCGACACGCTCTCGGGGGACATCGCCTCGGGGGTGATCCAGACCGTTGCCAGTAAGCCCATCGCGCGCTCGGGCATCGTGTTGGGAAAGTGGCTCGCGTATTGGTTGGTGACGGCGTGCTACCTCTTGCTCATGGCGGGCGGCGTGATCCTGTTGGCGCGGTTGATCGGAGGTTTCGAGCTCCCCGGGGTCTTCCTCGGGTTGCCGCTCATGCTGCTCGAGGCCACCGTGCTGGTGAGCCTGTCGATCGCGGGCGGTACGCGGTTCAGTACCGTGACCAATGGGATCGTCGGTTTCGGGCTGTTCGGTTTGGCCTTCATCGGCAACCTGGTCGAGCAGATCGGCACGGTCGCGGGCAATAATGCGGCGCGCTATGTGGGGACCGTGACCAGTCTGATCATGCCCTCTGATTCCATGTGGCAGTTGGCGTCGTCGCAGATGCAGCCGGCGATCATGCGACAGATGAGCTTCACCCCGTTCTCGCCATTCTCGGTGCCTTCGCCCGCGATGGTGTGGTGGGCGATGGGATATACGCTGATGTTGGTCGTGCTGGCGATCCGCGGGCTTTCGAAGCGGGGGTTGTGAATGTGGCGCAACCTCGACGAGTGGCAAGCGTTACGCGCGGGCGATGCCTGTCCGATCTGTCGCCGCGGCACTCCGAACAATGTGATCCTGGAGCTGGAATCCTCCTGGCTCACATTCAGTGAATCCGCCCCGATGCGAGGGTATGCGTGTCTCGTGTTCCGGCGGCATGCGGTGGAGCTGCACGACCTGAACGAGGCGGAAGGCGCGGTCTTCATGCGTGCCGCACGGCGGGTATCGAGTGCCCTCGCAGAGGTGACCGGTGCGATCAAGCTGAACTACGAGATCCACGGGAATACGCTGCCGCATCTTCACATGCATTTCTTCCCACGATATGTGGGCGATCCCTTCGAGGGCAGGCCCATCGATCCAAGCTCGGTCCTCGTCTCGCCCTACGGCCCGGGTGAGTTCGAGGCCATGCGGGAGCGGTTGGCGGACGCGCTCAGGCGGGGTCCGTCGGCGTGACATCACGGCCTTCGGGCGGAAACTCCTCGCCGTCCTGTTTGGGTTTGGGCTTCTGGCCGCAGTTGCAGTCGCCGCACTTGTGGTACGGACCCGGCGGCAGGTCGGCATAGGCGATGCGGTGTTCACCGCCCTCGTTGTCCCTTACCCAAACGGCTTCCTGATAGGTCTCGGTCCGCAGCACCGTACAGATGCCTTTTCCGGTCTTGAGCTGCGCGCCCACGGGCGGCATGCGCGTGGCGCTCTCGCGGTACTGCACCAACTCGTACGCTAGACAACACATGAGTCGGCCACATGCCCCCGAGATCTTGCTCGGATTGAGCGACATCTGTTGCTCGCGCGCCATCTTGAGCGTGACCGGGTGGAAGCTCTTGAGCCAGGTGCTGCAACAGAACGCCCTTCCGCACGGGCCACAACCGTCGAGCCGTTTGGCCTGGTCGCGCACCCCGATCTGGCGCAGCTCGATCCGGGTCTGGAACTTGGCGGCCAGATCCTTGACCAGGTCGCGGAAATCCACGCGGTGCTCGGCGGTGAAGAAGAAGGTCATGCGGTTCCGGCGGAACGCGACCTCGACCTCGGATAACTCCATGGAAAGTCCGCGCACGCTCACTCGCCGCCGGGCGTACTCGAACGCCTCCGATTCGATTCCGCGATTGTGATCATCCTGGTCGAGGTCTTCCTCCTCGGCTTTGCGGATGATCTCGCGCGTCACGGTCCCGGGTTTCTTGAGCGCGATGAGCGTGGGGTCGCGCAGGAACACGGTTCCGAGCGCTTCACCTTGTTCCGTCTGGACGATGATCCTATCGCGGAGCCGCAGCCACAGGCTGCGCGAGTTGAGAAAGAACTCCTTGCGCGCACCGCGCATGGAGACCTGCACGATCTCGGACATGAACCGACCTCTATTCGAGAAGCCCCTTGGGGGCGTGTAAGCCGTGACGATAGCCCATGCGATGCGGTGGGCGCAGCCCCAAACCGCTCCCCTCGCGGGGCTCAGGCCGAGGGTTGGCCGATCAGCCTGCGCACCGTGCGCAGGAGTTCTGCCGTCGCGTAGGGTTTGGCGAGGAATGCGTCCTCCCCGGCGGCGGGACCCGAGTCGTCGGGCGCGAATCCGCTGGTGAGCAGGATGTGGATTCCGGGGGCCATCACGCGCACGCGCTTGAGTACCTCGATGCCGCTGAGCCCGGGCATGATCACATCGAGCACGATCACGCGGATCGATTCGAGTTGCTCGCGGACCTGGGTGAGCGCTTGCTCGCCGTCACACGCCTCGAGCACGTGGTAGCCATTCTCGCGTAGAGCCAGAACCGTGAGCTCACGCACCACGGCCTCATCGTCCACAACCAGCACCGTCTGGCCCTCGCCGGGAGGCGCGGCCGCAAGGGGCGGCGTGGGGGGAGTCGAGGGCAACGCGGACACGGGCAGGTAGACGCGGAACCGCGAGCCCTGGCCTGGCGTGCTTTCGAGTTCCACCCAGCCAAGATGTTTGGAGACGATTCCGTACACCATCGACAGGCCAAGTCCGGTGCCTTCGCCGAGCGGCTTGGTCGTGAAGAACGGCTCGAAGATGTGCGGAATCACTTCAGGTGCGATGCCCGACCCGGTGTCGTCCACCGTCAACTCCACGAATCGTCCCGCGCGCGCATCGGGAGCTCGCCGCTCGCCGGCGCGCACTTCGACCGCGCGTGTGAGCAATCTCAGCCGACCACCGTCGGGCATGGCATCACGCGCATTCACACATAGGTTGAAAAGCACTTGCTGCATCTGTACCCCGTCCACCATCGCCGTCAGCGGGCCTTCGCTGAACTCGGTTTCAACGCGGATCGAGGCGGGCAGCATGCGGCAAAGCAGTTGCGAGGTTTCCTCGACGAGCGCACGCATGTCCGTCGGCTGCGGTCGGCTGGCGAGTCGCCGACTGAAGGCGAGCAAGCCGCGCGTGAGCGTGGCGCAGCGTTCGGCCGCTTGGCGGGCGATACGGACATGCTCCATGCGGGGGTCATGCGCACCAAGGTCGGCTGCCAGCAAGTCGAGGTGGCCGAGGACCCCAGTCAGTTGATTGTTGAAGTCGTGCGCGACGCCCCCCGCGAGCGTGCCCACGGTCTCCATCTTCTGCGCTTGACGCAGTTGTGCCTCGAGTTCATGACGCTCCGTGACATCGGCCATGGTGCCGTACATGCGGGTGGGCCGACCATTCGCGTCGATCTCGAAGAAGCCTCGGTCATAGAGAGTGATCCATCGGCCATCCTGACGGTGCATGCGGTACTCCTGCTCGAAGGGCGAGCCGTCACGCAGACTGGTCAGGAGCGCAGTGACTGCGCGCGCGCGATCCTCGGGGTGGATGCGCTCTTTCCAGCGCTCCATATCCGGCCCCTTCTCCTCGGAGCGGTCGTAGCCGAGCACGGCCTGATAGCCGTCGCTGTACCGGACGGACCCCTTGACCAGGTCCCAGTCGAAGACGACCTGTCCCGTGGCCTTGGCGACCTTGGCGTAGCGATCCTCGGACGCGCGCAACTCGTCCATGAGTCCCACGAGTTCACGCCGGTCCTGCACCACGACCAGCACCGCGTCGAACTCGCGTCCGGGCGACAGTTGGACCGGCGCTCCATACAGGATCTGGGGGATGCGCGTGCCGTCGGTGGCCACGAAGACGACATCGTCCACCATCACCGGTTTTCCCGTGAGCAGCACTTGGGGTGTCGCCAGACGGGAGACATCATACGGGCGGCCCTGGTCGTCCTCGACATGTTGCGGCGTGATGAACGAGGGTAGGTGGTCGCCGGGCTTCAAGTCGGCGATAAACAGCTCGCGCCACTTGGAGTTGACGACCATCGCCGTCAAATCATCCCGACGCACGAGCAGCACGCCGAGCGGCATGGCTTCGAAGATCCGCGTGAGCATGCCTTTGGTCTCGCGAAGTTCGTGCTCGGTGGTGGCGATGCGTTCCGCCATGCGGTCGAACGCCTGACCTGCGCGGCCCAACTCATCGACCCCAGTCAATCCCGAGCGCGATCCAAGGTCGCCTGCGGCAATCCGGTCGGCCGCGTCGGCCAGGCGTTGCGCCGGGACATGCAGCCAATGCCAGAGGAACCACGCCACCATCAGGGTGAGCATCAGGCCGACGAGCGCAACGGGGATCGTCTGACTCCACGCTTCACGCTCCGCGGCACGCAGGCTGCGTTGGATATCGCGGGCCTCGACCAGGCTCCACCCGGGGTGCCCTTCGATTGTCGCGCTCGAGAGTACGCTCCCGTCATCCAGAAACTGCGAAACCACCTCGCGATTGTCGAGCACCGCTTTGACATGCGTTCGCTTGCCGATTCCGAGCACGGCTCGCGGGTCGAGTCCGAGCAGGCTTTCGGGGTAGACCAGCACGAATCGGTGGTTCGCATCCACAACGCCCGCGAACGCGCCACGGATCTCGTCGGTGTGTTCGTGCAGATACTCGCGCCGCGCAGATGCGGGCAGCGAGTACAGGTACACGCCAGTCTGGTCGGCGTCGCCATTGCCGTGCACAAGCGCCAGCCGGATGGCGCCGTCGCGGCGCGCGGTGGTCCCGATCCAGTGGTCGGCCACCACGAAGGTCACGCCCGCGAACAGCAGGATGAGCGGGATGCGGATCCGGATACCGACGGCCCAGGGCATTCGCATCGTGGGGTCAGTAGTCCCAGCGGGCGGTGGCATGCGCGGGCCAGGCGCCTTCGCCCAGCCTTTGCCCGCCCACCCGCGCGAGCGTGGAGAACAGCGCCAGGTCGGCCGAGACATTGCCGTCGATGGCGCGGAGCGCCTCTTCGAGCACCATCAGCCTCCGTCGCACCTCGGTTGCATCGATCGTCGCGGCAGCCGTGCGCAGCAGCGTGACCTTGTCGGTATCCATGTCCCGATTGACCAATGCGTCGCGGGGCGCGCCGTATCGGGCGCGCAGCAGGTCACGCAACCAGAGCTGTTGGAACTCGATGGTGCGGCGCAACGCCTCGCGCCCGGACTTGCCGTATCGACTCGCGCCCTGCGCGGCTTTCCATAGTGCCGCCATGTCGCCGCGCAACGCTGGCTCGAGCATGGCAAGGGCTTCGTTGCGCAGCTTGACCGGATCCTCCGTGCGCAGCACGAGCGCTCGGGCGAGCGAACCTCCCGCCAGCGCCGCCAGCATGCGGCCTTGCGCCTCGCCTACCTCGGCGTGCTCCGCGAGGAACTCGCGGATTTGCGACTCGGCCAAGGGTGCAAAACGGACGCGCTGACAGCGTGAGCGGATGGTGGCGGGCAGCCGTGACAGGCGCGAGGTGGTCAGGACCCACAGCGTGGAGGCGCCGGGCTCCTCGATGCCTTTGAGGAGCGAGGAATACTGATCCTCGCGCATGCGGTCGCAATCGCGGATCACCACCACGCGGCGCGACGCTTCGTAGGTGCGGAAACCCAACTCGCGCTGCAACTCGCGCGTGGTCGTCAGGCGGATGCTGGCGGCCTTCTCGTATTGGAAAGTGTAGAGCGGGTCGTCGCGCATGGCCTGCAGCGTCTCGACCACGGTTTCGCCCAGGCTCTTCTCCTCGCCCGAGAGGGGAAACAAGAACTTGAGGTCGGGATGGATCAGTTGCGAAGTCTTGTGGCACGCGGGGCACTCGCCGCAGGCGTCATCGCCATCGGCCGGGGCGGACGGCGGCGGCAGTGAGTCGCCGAACAGGGAGATATCGTCGTCCACGGGGGCGCGGCGCGGCGCGGCGCCGGGCACATGGTCGCACAGTGCAGCGCGTGCGAACGCGAGCGCCGCAGTGCCTTTGCCGACGCCGGCAGGACCATGGAAAAGGTAGGCATTGCCATAGCGACCGCGCGAAACGATGCCCCGCAGGAACCGGGAGACCTCGGGTTGTCCGAGCAACTGGGAGAGTGGGATCTGTGCCATCAGCGCAGCCAAGTCTCGGGATTCTGGGGGGCGGTGCCCTTGCGCACCTCGAAGTGGAGCATGGGTCCCTTGAGGGAGCCTTCGTCACCGACACGCCCGATCGTCTGGCCGGGCGTGACCTCCTGCCCACTGCGCACACTCACTTCGGACAGGTGGCTGTAAAGCGTGTAATACCCGTCCCCATGGTTCAGCACCACGATCCCGCCGATCCCCTCAAAATCGTCGTCGGCCGCGTCCACCCGGCCTTTGGCCACGGCGCGCACTGCAGTCCCGACGGCGGCGGCGATGTCGAGGCCGTCATTATGAATCTGGGTATTGAAGCGCGGATGCGTCTCGAGCCCGAAGCGACCCACGATATCGCCGCGCACTGGCCAATCGAGTTGGCCCAACCCCTTGGCGAAGTCGCCGCTGTAGGGCTGGGGGTCACGCCCCTGTGCGCGCGCGCGGTCGTTGTCCTCTCGACGGCGGCGCTCGAGTTGCGCGAGCAGCGATTGGATGCGGCGAGCGCTGCGTTCCAGTTCGGCCGCCGCCGCTTCGTAGGTCGCGCGTTGACTCTGGATCTTCTTCACGGTCTCGGCACGATTCTGTCGCAGCGAACTGAGCTTGGTGCTCTCCTTGGTGGTGAGCTTCTCGTTCTGTTGCACCTGATTGATGTGCGACTCGAGCTGGGACTTGTTCTGCTCGACATCGTCTTTCTCGGCGCGCACGGTTTCGAGCAGGACGCGGTCCTGCTGGGCCACCATTGTGAGGAAATCCCAGCGCGTCATCAGTTCGGCGAATGACCGCGTGCTGAGCAGCGACTCGAGCTCGCGCGCCGGACCGAACTTGTACAACTCGCGCAGCCGGTGCCGCAGCTTGGCCCGCTGCGATTGCAGATTCTGGATGCTTCGCTCCAGACTGGCGCGCGTCACTTCGAGTTGGGTGCCGAGCTTGTTCTTGCGTTGTTGCAGTGAACGCAACCGTCCGCGCGTGCGCGACAACTCGCGGTCGGTGCGGCGCAGTTCGCCCATCACTCGGGTCTCCTGCCCCTTGAGCTTGCCCGCGGCCGCTCGCTTCTCCTGCGCCTGACGCCGGATGTCCTCGAGTTCCTTGCGCTTTTGCGCTTCGAGGCGGGCGGTCTCGGCGCTGTCGGTCTGTGCGCCCAGCCGACGCGGCACGGGCAACAGCGAACACATCAGCAGCGCCACGAACGCGATGCGAACGATGCGACTCATGCGCCGACGGTGCGAAGGATCCGGTTGAGCGCGTAGCCCGAGGCGAGCCAGGCCAACAGCATGGCGCCACCCACGAAAGCCGCCGACCAGGTGAGGGGCAGGAACGAGAGTCCGATGACGCGGGGCGCAAGGGACTGTTGCAGCACGAACACCAGCCCCAACGCCAGGAGCGCCGCCACGAAGGTCTCGAGCACGGCCTCGAGCAGGAACGGCGTGGCCACGAAGCGGTCGCTGGCGCCAAGCCGGGACATGATCTCGACCTGCTGGCGACGCGCGAGCACCGTGAGACGGAGCGTGTTGTAGAGCACGAAGATGATCGCCACCGCCACGAGCACGCCGGCGAACAGCGTGCCACGATGCAGCGCCGCCGAGACTTCATCCAAGCGGCGCACCCATTCAGCGCCGTACCGCACATCCTCCACCTCGGGGAACTCCACGACCTGCTTGGCCGCGGTCTCCATGGCGGTGAAGTTCAACAACTCGGGTTTGAGTTTCACGCGCAGCGACGCCGGCAGTGGATTGGTGTCCACCGCTTGCAGCAGTTCGGGGTCGCCCACTTGCCCCGAGAACTCCTCCCAAGCCTTCGCGCGACTCACATAAGTGGGCGAGCCGTACAGGTCGTGGATCTTCTCCTGCAGCGTTTTCACATCCGCGTCGCTGACATCGTCCTTGAGGTAGATGATCATCTCGCGCCGGTCCCCGACGGAACGCAGCGCCTGCTCGGCGTTGTGACTGAGCAACAGGAACACCCCACACAGCGACAACGCCGCCGTGAGCGAGAAGATGGCCGTGCTGGCGAGGCCGCGATGGGCCGTGAAGCTGCGCCACGCCTCACGGAAGTAGAACAGGTGCATGTCAGGCTCCTCCCAGCAGGGGAGGTTGCGGGCTCGCCGGTGGTGCGTAGGGCGAGGCGCCCGCCTGCTCGGCGCCGGTGAGGCGACCCTCTTCGAGTACGAAACGACGCCCGCCAATGGCCTCTGCCACTTCGGGGCGAGTGGTGCCCACGAGGAGCGCAGCGCCTTCGCGATGGATGCGGTGGAGTAGCTCGAGGATCTCGCCCGCGCTCTTGGGCTCGAGGGCGCCGGTGGGCTCGTCGGCCAGGATCAGCGCGGGGCGATTCACGATCGCGCGCGCGATGGCGCAGCGTTGCTTCTCGCCGAACGAGAGTTCGTGCGGGTACGCGGTCTGGTGCTGGTGCAGGCCCACCTCGGTGAGCGCATGCAGCACGCGTGGGATGACCTCGCTATCGGAACTGTGACCGGCGATGCGCACGGCGAGCGCCACATTCTCGAATACGGTCCGATCGGACAGCAGCCGGAAGTCCTCGTAGATGATGCCCAGCGTACGGCGCAGCAGCGCTCGGTGGCCCCGCGAGAGTTTGCCGCCCCGGAAGGTGCCGACCGTGACCGTGCCCGAAGTGGGTGAGACTTCGTGCGTGATCAGCCGAAGCACCGTGGTCTTGCCCGCGGCACTGTGCCCAAGGATCGAGACGCAGTCGCCCTCGTCCATGCGCCACGACACATCATCCAGCGCGAGGCGCTCTCCGTAGCGCTTCGTCACATGCTCGAAGGAGATCATCCTGCCTCCTGCTGCGGCCGCCTTCCATGGCGCCGAGCGATGCCCTTTAGAGGTCGCGGTACTCGATCTGCGCCTTGGCACGCAGGGACTTGAGCCACGCGTCGTATTTCTCGCGGAACTGGATCTGCGCCACGGCATCCGGCAACTCGTTCTTGATCTCCTCGACCGTGTACTCGCGCTCCGGGTGACGGTCGGTGAGTTTGAAGATGTTGAATCCCGCCTGGTTGGTGAGCACTTCGCTCACCTGGCCCACCTCGAGCGAGTCGAGCCCGGCGCGGATGTTCGGCTGCAGCGTCCCGAGGGACACGAAGCCGACATCGCCATCGGGGCCGGTGGGAGCATCGTACTGGCTGTAGCGGCGGACGAGGGCACCAAAGTTGGTTCCCTTGGTGGCCTCGCTGCGAACGCGCTCGGCCAGCGCCTGGCTGCGGGCGATGTCCTTCTCGGTCGGAGCCACTTTGACGAGGATGTGGCGCGCGTGCGCTTCGAGCACCGGTGCGCCCTTGGCATTTAGCGAGTCCTTGCCGGCGATGGTCCGGACGGTGTCGCGCTCGAGCGCCTCGACCAGATGCCAGCCATAGGCACTGCGGATCGGCTTGCTCAGTTGGTGCAGCGGCAGGGTGAATGAAGCCGCTTCGATCGCGGGCTCCATCTGGCCCGGCATGAAGAAGCCCAGATCGCCACCCGATTTGGCGGAGCCGGGATCATCCGAGGCATCCGCAGCCACCTTGGCGAACTTCTCGCCTGCCAGGATGCGTTTGCGAAGCGCCTCGGCCTTGGCCCGTCCCTGCTGCACGGCGAGCGAGTCGGGGGACGGCGGGATCTGGATCACGGACAGGCGCAGCTCGCCGGGAACCTTGGGGAAGCGGTCCTTGTGAGCGCTGAAAAAGGCTTCGGCCTCGGGAAGCGGGACCGGCTTGCGCGGGAAGGTTTTCTGCACGAGCCGCTGCGCCAGCAGATTGCGCTGCACTTCGGCCTTGTACTTCTCGCGCAGGCGCGCCTCGGTGAGGTTCTCCGACTGCAGTTGTTGCGCGAACGCGGCCTCACTGCCCAGACGCTGCTTCACATCGTTGACGGCCTGGTCGACTTGCTTGGTCACATCGGCGTCGGGCACCACGATCGCTTGGCGCTTGGCCTCGGCCAGCACCAGCTTCTCGTCGATCAACTGGTCCAGCACCTGCCGGCGCAGCGTGTCGACCTGCGCGGAATCCGGGCGAACCTGGGCGCGCTGCATGTAAAGATAAAGCTGCTCTTCGACATCGCTCGCCAGCACCGCCTCGTCGTTGACCATGGCCGCGATCGCATCGAGGCGATCGTCGCCGGTCGCGGGACGAGCCCGGCGGTCCGGTGCCGGAGCCGAAGGTGCAGCGGCCGGCTTGGCTACCGTGGTGGTGGGCTTGGTGGGCGCGGGCGCGGCGAACAGGGAAGTGACGGCGAGCACGAGCAGCGGTGCGACGAGCGCCACGCGACGAGCGGACTTCAAGTCTGAACCTCCATGGATACCCGGCGCGCGGTCGGGGAGGACTCGCGGCGTCGATGTTGGGTGCGGTGGCTTGCGCACAGCTCGCGCCTCGCCCGGGCCCGGAAGGCACGGCGTGCGAAGCGCTACGCAGTATAGCCACCGCGGCCACCCTGCGCACGCCATCTAGTCCCCTGCACCCTAGGCTATTCCCGCCGCGGCCACGACTTTGCGCTTTCGGGACAGCCCCGTTGGGCGGGGCGGCGCCCGCGCTCGTCGCGCCGGGCGCCGCTTGCTCTGTCCGGGACCCGCTCGATATGCCATGTTGCCGCTCGTGAAACCCGAGGTGTTCGCCCGACGCGTGTTGGCGGTGGCGGCGGTCTGCGTCGCCATCGGCATCGCCTTGCCGCGATTCCTCACGCACACGCCCTACCAGCGCCTGGGTGCAGGAGTCGCCCGCGGCGGCGTGGTCGATCGGGTCGTCGGTCCGCCGGCGAAAGGCTTGCTGCAGGTGGGCGACCGACTGGTGAGCGTCAATGGCGTCTCGCTGCGCGACTCGGTCGCGCGCCGCGCCATGCGCGCGCGCGGCTGGCCGCGCGGCCCGATCGACCTCACCTT
>JANLOU010000606.1:0-2669 GCA_031366735.1 Candidatus Eiseniibacteriota bacterium | reverse complement strand
CCTCGAAGCTCTTCACACCGGGCGCGAACTTGCGCTCGTAGAACCGGAGCGGATCGGCATCGAACACCACGAAAGCGGCCGTCCGCCCCGCAGGGGAGGTCGCCTGCATGTGACGGGCCACCTCGCGCCAAGGTTCCTTGGTGGCGTCCTGACGATAACGCGCGAGTCCGAGGAGCTGGACCATGATCAGCAACCCGACGGCCAGGGATCGAGTCGCCTTGGGCAGGGACATGGCCCCCAGCGCGAACAGTACCGCGATGTACGGAGTGGCGAAGACGAAATAGCGCGGGAGGAACAACGGGCGCCCCAGGAGCGAGACGGCCAATACGGTCGCAAGGGGAAGGATCCACGCCAGCCACATGATCCGCGTCAACCTCCCACGCGCGTCGCGAAGGAACACACTGCGAAGCGTCGCCACCAGCAACGCCAGCGGCGGCAGGACGAGCAGAGCCCACGCCGCCAGACGGGGCAGCATGAAGTCCAGCCCCGGCATGGTCGAGCCATGTGGCGCCGTCACGATGGGCATGGGCGAGAGCAAGAGGCCACGCAGGACTTTCACCAGTCCGATGAAGGTGGGCTCCTCGATGTACCAGTGGGAATGCGCCATGTGCTGAGCCATGTCGCGGCTCAGATAGGCCCACGGGGCGAACACTGCCGCTGCGACCAGGATGGCCAGCGCCCAAGGCTTCAGCTGTCGGCGGCCAGCTGGCGTCAGCACCGCCATGACGCAATGCGTGGGCAGCGCTAACAACGCAATGCTCTGAGTCCACAGGCTGAGTGCGACGACCGCGGCGTAACGCGGCCACACTCGCGTGCCTCCGTGCAGGAGGCCGCGCGTGAAAAGATAAGTTCCCCACACGCTGAAGGCGGCCACCAGGGCGTAGGTGCGCGCTTCCTGCGCGAACATCACCTGATAGGGCGCAAGCGTGCAGAATAACGCGGCCAGGCTGGCGCCACTGCGGGGCAGCGCGAGTCGGGCAAGTCGGTAGGTGAGCCAGACGAGCCCAAGGGATGCCAGCACGGAAGTGAAGCGGAGGGCGGCCTCGCTTCCACCGCCGAGTCGCAGGAACAGAGCGGTGATCAGGTAGTACAGCGGCGGGCTCGCGTCGCGCACGATGCAACGCTCGAGCATCTGGTGCATGGGCAGCGAGGCAGCTGTCCAGGTACTGCCTTCGTCCGTCCAGAGGTTGCGCCGCCCCAGATCGTACAAACGAAGCAGGCTCGCCAGTGAGATAACGGCTGGGAACAGCCAGCGATCCGAGAAGGAACCCATTCGGGCGGGGGCGTTCATGCTCCCAACAATGCGTCCAGCGTGTGATGTGCCGCCCGCCCATCGCCGAAGGGGTTGGTCCAGCCACCCCGGCGCGAGCGCATGACGCGTGCCGCATCAACGATGCGAGCGGGGTCAGCACCGGCGAGCATGTTGGCGCCCGCATCCACCGACTCGGGGCGCTCGGTGTTGTCGCGCAGGGTCACGGCAGGGACGCCCAGACAACACGCCTCCTCCTGCAACCCGCCGCTGTCGGTGAGCGTGAGCGCCGCCTGAGCATGCAGCCCGAGGAAATCCAGATAGGGCAGGGGCGGCAAGGCGCGAACGCCTTCGCCCCACGCCAAGCCGATGGCTGCCATGCGCGAAGTGGTGCGCGGATGCACGGCGCACAGCACCTCGAGGTGTTGGTCGCGCGCGACCGCCGAAAGCCCGCCGACGATGCCGCGAAGCCGCTCCTCGTGGTCGGTGTTCTCGGCCCGATGCACCGTGGCCAGTGCATAGCTTCCCGGGGTCACCCCGAAGCGCGCGGGGACGGCGAGGGCTTCGGCGCGAGGGCGCTGCATCAGGAGTTCATCGACCACGGTGTTGCCCGTCACGAAGATGCGCGCCGCAGCCGCGCCTTCTGCCAGCAATGTCTGGCGGGAGCGGTCGGTCGGCGCATAGAGATGGTCGGAGAACTGGTCGGTGAGGATGCGATTGATCTCTTCCGGCATGGTCCGATCATAGCTGCGAAGCCCCGCCTCGACATGCCCGACTTTCAGCCCCAGCTTGTGGGCCGCCAGACCGGCGGCGAGGACGGAGCTGGTGTCCCCCTCGACCAGGACCCAATCCGGTTGCTCGCGTTCATAGATCGGCAGGATGCCGCTCATGATCGCGCCGATCTGGTACGCCTGCGACCCTGATCCGACCGCGAGGTTCGCGTGCGGCGTCGGGATGCCCAGTTCCTCGAAGAACACACCGTCCATCTCGTAGGAATAGTGTTGGCCGGTGTGCAGGAGGAGGTAGGGCACCGCGCGTTCGGCGCACGCGCGCACAATCGGCGCCATCTTGATGATCTCGGGACGGGTCCCGACGATGATCGCGACCTTCACCGCGCGGCCGTCCCGGCGTTGCCTGCGGCTTCGAGCTCGGCGATACGCTTGGGCGTGTAGCGCGTGAGGCGCTCCCAGCGACGCCGGATCAACAGCGAGAGCGTGCTCCGGATGGTCTTCATCACTTTCATCTTGCTCTGTCCGACGCGGTCCCCGTAGTCGAGCTTGAAGCCCATCTCGTCCACCTTCATGCCCAGCGGGGCGAGGCGCAGGAGCAGGTCCATGACGGCTTCGAACCCGCGCGCAGTGCAGAGTTGCTCGCCGTACACGGCGCGCGCGCGACGCAGCAGCGGCACGCGATAGGCGCG
>JANLOU010000549.1:0-14657 GCA_031366735.1 Candidatus Eiseniibacteriota bacterium | reverse complement strand
GGTCGGACGCTACACCGCCGACATCACCCGCACCTACCGCGCGGCGGGCGGAGATCCAGGATTCTTCCGCGACCTGTATTCGCTCGTCCTTGGCATCGAGGAGACGGCCGTGGCAGCGTGCCGCAAGGGAGTCGAATGGCGCGACTTGCATATGGGCGCGTGCCGGGGCACGGCGGCTGGATTGGCGGCGTTGGGCATCCTCAAGGGCGATGTCGATGCGCTCGTCGAGCGCGACGCCCACGCCCTGTTCTTCCCGCATGGGCTCGGACATCTGGTCGGACTCGGCGTGCGCGATGCCAGCGGTTATCTGCCCGGCCGCACACGCAGCCCACGCCCGGGGCTCGATATGTTGCGCACCGATCTACCGCTCGAGCCGGGCTACTGCATCACGGTCGAACCGGGCATCTACTTCATCCCCGCGCTGCTCAACGATCCCGTCCGCCGCGAGAAGTATGCAGATTGCGTGGATTGGAACCGGGTCGATGGACTACTCGAGTTCGGAGGCATCCGGATCGAGGACGATGTGCTCGTGACCGAGGGCGAGCCCGAGGTACTCACTGCGGCCTGCCCCAAGTCGCTCGAGTCGGCGTCGGTCACCTGACCCGCACTTCCCTCAGCGATTGGCGCCAGCACCTGCGGACTGAAGCCGCTGCTCCAACGACTTGAGTTCGTCCCGGAGTCCCTGCGGGAGCTTGGCTCCGAACTTCTCGAAGTGTTGTTCGATCAAGGGTATTTCTTTGGCCCAGGCCTCGATGTCCACAGCGAGCAGCGCTTGGGCACTGGCTGCCGGCAGGTCGAGCCCGGTGAGATCCAGCGCGCCAGCCACCGGCAGGCGTCCAATCGGTGTCTCGACGGCTTCCGCTGCGCCCGTGACGCGCTCGAACACCCACTTCAGCACTCGGCTGTTCTCGCCATAGCCCGGCCACAGGAACTTGCCTTGCGCGTCCTTGCGGAACCAGTTCACATAGTAAATGCGCGGCAGCTTCTCGGCCGCCGTCGCGCCACCCGTCCGGAGCCAGTGCGCGAAGTAATCCCCCATGTGGTAGCCACAGAAGGGCAACATCGCGAAAGGATCGTACCGCAGCACACCGGCAGCGCCCGCGGCAGCGGCGGTCGTCTCGGAACTCATGATCGAGCCAAGGAAAGTGCCGTGCTGCCACGACAGGGCCTCGTTCACGAGCGGCATCACCGTGGCGCGGCGTCCACCGAAGAGGATCGCCGAGATGGGCACGCCGTTCGGATCCTGCCACTGCGGCGAGATCACCGGGCATTGGCTCGCCGGCACGCAGAATCTTGCGTTCGGATGCGCCGCCTTGCGATCACTCGCGGGTGTCCAGGGTCGCCGGAGCCAATCCGTGAGCTCCGCCGGGGGTGAATCGCTCATCTCCTCCCACCAGATGTCGCCATCTGAGGTGAGGGCGCAGTTCGTGAACACGGTGTTGCGTTCGATCGTGCGCATGGCGTTTGGATTCGACTTGAGGCTGGTCCCCGGCGCGACGCCGAAAAAGCCAGCTTCCGGATTGATCGCGTACAGTCGGCCATCCGCACCGAACTTCATCCACGCGATGTCGTCGCCGACGGTCTCGACCTTCCAGCCCGCGATGGTCGGGTTCAGCATCGCAAGGTTGGTCTTCCCGCAGGCCGAGGGGAAAGCTGCGGCGACATAGATCTTCTCGCCCTTGGGGTTCGTGATCCCCAGGATGAGCATGTGCTCCGCGAGCCAGCCTTCGTCGCGCGCCTGCACCGACGCGATGCGCAGCGCATGGCACTTCTTGCCCAGAAGCGCATTCCCGCCGTAGCCGGAGCCATAGGACCAGATTTCGCGCGTCTCGGGGAAATGACAGATGTACTTCGTCTTGGCATTGCATGGCCAGGGCGAGTCGGGCGTGGTCGGGGTCGGCAGCGGCGCGCCGACCGAATGCAGCCCGCGCACGAAGTCCTCGCTGGCTCCCAGCGTGGCCCGAACCTTCGTCCCGACCCGGGCCATCACATGCATGCTGGCGACCACATAGGGCGAATCCGTGAGCTCGATGCCGATCTTGGCGATGGGCGAGCCGATGGGTCCCATGCTGTAGGGAATCACATACATGGTACGGCCCAGCATCGAGCCGGCGAACAGGGGGGTCAGCAGTTCCTTGGTCTCGGCCGGGTCACGCCAGTGGTTCGTCGGGCCAGCATCCTCGGCGGACTTGCTGCAGATGAAGGTGAACTCCTCGACGCGCGCGACATCGGCGGGATCCGAACGCACGAAGACACTGTTGGGACGCTTGCTCTCGGACAGCCGGATCGCGGTCCCCGCCTGGACCATGAGCTGCAGCATCCGCTGGTACTCGGCCTCGGAACCATCGCACCAGATGACCTCATCGGGCTGGCACAGGGCAACCATCTCGCCGACCCAGGCCTCGAGCTTCGTGTTCGTGCTCATGGCGTTCGCTCGTTTCCTTCCGTATCTTGTGCTGGCGCGACGGGCGGCCGTCCGGGGACCCACCGCGGCAGCAGTTCGTGGATGGCGCGGATAGTAGCCGAACCTCGCATGGCCGCAAACCCAACGCCCGACGCACGATGGATCAGGATCGGATGGCCCGTGTTGCGGGACGCGCCGGTTCCGCCTCCCCTTTCTCCAAGGAGCACCGCATGGCTGGCGAATGGTTGAAGCTGCTCTCGACGGTGCGCCTGGGTGCGCCGCCCGAGGACCAGGCGCCTGCGAGGTCGCCGTTCCAGCGCGACCACGACCGCATCCTGTTCAGCGGTCCATTCCGGCGGCTCGCCGACAAGACGCAGGTTTTCCCGCTCCCCTACGATGACCATGTGCACTCGCGCCTGACCCATAGCCTCGAAGTGGCTTCGATCGGGCGGTCGTTGGGGACTCTGGTGGGTCGTCGCGTGATCGAGCATGCGCCGGCGCTCGCACCGCAGATCGACCCCCGGGACTTCGGCGACTGCGTGGCCGCGGCCTGCCTTGCACACGATCTCGGCAACCCCCCGTTCGGGCATGTCGGGGAGGATGCCATCCGCGAATACTTCGAGCGCGAACAGCCGTTCTGGGGGCAACTCACCGATCGCCAGCGTCTGGACCTCACCACCTTCGAGGGCAACGCGCAGACATTTCGCATCGTGACCCGCACGGAACGCGCGAGCCGCAGCGGCGGACTGCAACTCACTCTTGCGACGCTGGGAGCACTCGTCAAGTACCCCTGCTCCTCGCGGGTCGCCCTCCGGACGGCGCAAACCAAGAGCACCCGCAAGCCCGGATTGTTCGACGAGGATGTGCCGGTGTTCGCTCCGATCGCTGAACAACTCGGGCTCGCGCGACTCTCCGAGGAACACTGGCAACGGCATCCGCTCGCACTCCTGATGGAGGCTGCGGACGATATCGCCTACCTGCTGCTGGATCTCGAGGATGGACTGCGGCTCAAGCATGTCTCGCAGGCGGTTTTCCTCGAATGTCTGCGCCCCCTCTGTGAACGAGACCCCCGTTGCCCGGACCTGACGCCGGAACATGGGGACTATGCCTGGCGACTCGACCGCGCGGACCTGCTGCGGGCCATCGCCATCAACACGCTGGTCCACGACGCGGCCGATGCGTTCATGGCGGCGCACGACGACATCCTCGCGGGCCGTTTCTCGACTTCGCTCGAAGCAGTGATGCACCATCGTGAGGCGATGGGCGCGATCCAGAGGGTGTGTCTCGAACGCTGTTACCGAGCGCGCGATGTACTCAAAATGGAACTCTCAGGCGCCGAAGCCATCCAAGGGCTGTTGTCGATCTTCGTTGGCGCCCTGGCGGATCGGGACTCCCTGCGCGGCGGACACATGCAGCGGCTCTACCCGCGGCTGTTCCAAAACGACGATCCCTACCAGCAACTGCTGCGCCTGACGGACCACATCTCAGGGATGACCGACCACTACGCCGTGCGGCTGTATCGCGAGTTACGGGGCATGCGCTACCCCGGTGGGCGCGACTGACCCCGCCATAACCCCGCGCCCACGAACTTTCGCTCAAGCAACCCTGCCCATCCTGCCGATGAGGTTTGTGTCAACCCGTCGGGCTCGGATGCCGACGTCACCCTCGGAGATGGAACCTTGCGTACCTCCCGTCGAACCCCCTCGGCGCGGGATGCCGCGATGGTCCACGCACGGATGCTTCCGGCGCGGCCCGCGTGGTCCAGCGCGTTATTCGCGACGATTCTCGTCGCCATGCTCGTGCCTGCCCTCGCGGCGCATGCGGCCGATCCCGGCGTGGCAAAGGCCGAGATGCTCTGGAACATCGCCAAGTTCATCCAATGGCCCGAGTCGGCGGACCCCGCGAGCAAGGGGCAGCTGGTCTTCACCATTCTGGGCGAGGACGAACTCGCCGCCGAGCTGGCCGGGCTGCTCAGCACCAAGACGATCAACGGCAAACCGGTCTTCGTGCGCTTCGCGCGCCGCGCTCAGGACGCGCGGGGCAGCCAGATCCTCTATGTGGCGGCCTCCGAGCGCGAGCATATGGCCGAAGTGCTCGCCGCCGTGGACGGCGCCCCCGTGCTCACTGTCGGGGACACGCCCGCCTTCGCGGCACACGGCGGCATGGTCGGATTCGCGAACGAGAACGGTCGAGTTCGATTCGAGATCAATCTGGGCCACGCGGAACGCACTGGACTCAAGATCAGCGCCAAACTCCTCGCGCTCGCACGCGTCGTGGACCAGGCGCCATGAGAGGCAACGCCATGAAGGCTCTGCGCGACCTATCGATCCGTACCAAACTCACGTTCATCACCATGCTCACCAGCATGGTCGTGCTCGTGCTTGCCTGCGGCGCATTCCTGGGCTACGAACTGTTCACTTTTCGGAATAGCATGTCGCGGGACCTTGCCATCCTGGGCGATGTCATTGCGAACAACAGCACGGCGGCGCTGACCTTCAACGACGCGACCGCTGCGAGGGAAGCCTTGGCAGCGCTGCGTGTGCAGCGGCATGTGATCTCGGCCTGTATCTACGGCAAGGATGGCCTGCCCTTCGCCACTTACCGCCGGGACGCGAGCGCAACGCCCGCATGGCCCGCGCGCAGCGCCGCCGAGCCGGTGCGCGTCGCGAGCGAATGGCTTGCCGTGCAGCGGCCGGTCTCGCTGACGAATGAGACCATCGGCACGGTCTACATCCGCTCCGACCTGCTCGAGATGCACGCCCGTATCCGCAGGTATGGCCTCATCGTCGGGCTCGTCATCCTCACCGCTTCGCTGGTCGCGCTCCTGCTCGCTTCCAAACTCCAGCGCTTGATCTCGGCCCCGGTGCTGCATCTGGCTGCGGTCGCACGGCGCGTCAGCTCCACGCGCGACTACTCCGAGCGCGCCGAGGCTCAGGGCCGCGACGAGATCGGTGAGTTGATCGAGGGGTTCAACGACATGCTGGTACAGATCGAGTCACGCGACGCGCAGTTGCGGGCGCATCAGGAACATCTCGAGGCCGATGTCGCCGCCGCGACACACGAACTGCGCACGGCGAATGTGGACCTGACCACGGCCCGCGATCGCGCCGAAGAAGCGAGCCGCGCCAAGAGCGAGTTCCTGGCGAACATGAGTCACGAGATCCGCACGCCCTTGAATGGCGTGATCGGGATGACCGAGTTGACGCTGGAGACCGACCTGGATGCGGAGCAGCGCGACTACCTGTCGACGGCGCGCTCCTCGGCGGACACACTGCTCTCGGTGATCAACGACATTCTGGATTTCTCGAAGATCGAAGCGGGTCGCCTCGACCTCGACCACACTTCGTTCGAACTGCGCAGCGAGATGGAGACTGCCCTGAAGACCGTGGCGCTGCGTGCGCACCAGAAGGGGCTCGAGCTGGTCTGCGATGTGCGCCCCGGTGTGGCCGAAATGGTCGAGGGCGACCCGGTGCGGCTCAAGCAGGTGCTCGTGAACCTGGTCGGCAATGCCATCAAGTTCACCGAACGCGGCGAGATCGTGGTCACCGCCGAGCACGAAGCGCAGGGAGCACACGAAGACGGGCAGGTGCGCCTGCACTTCACCGTGCGCGACACCGGCATCGGGATCCCCGCCCACAAGCTCGAGAGTATTTTCGAGGCCTTCACGCAGGCGGACAACTCCACCACCCGCCGATTCGGTGGCACTGGCCTTGGGCTCACCATCTGCAAGCGTTTGGTCGAGATGATGGGCGGCCGCCTGTGGGTCGAGAGTGTGGAGAATCGCGGCACCGCATTCCATTTCACCGTGCAACTGGCTGCTTCGGACGAGTCCAGTCGTCCGACGCAATCCGGTGCGGTTCAGACGCAGGGACTGCGCGCGATGATCGTGGACGACAACGCCACGAATCGTCGGATCCTGACCGAGCAGCTGGGCGCGCTGGGCCTGGAGACCGTGGCGGTGGAAGGCGCGCAGGGCGCGCTGACCGAACTCTGGCGCGCCCGCGCCGAATCCCGCCCGTTCGCGCTGATCATCGTGGACTACCACATGCCCGAGATGGACGGTCTGGAGCTCGCAGAGCGGATGCGCGAGATGCCGGGGATCGCAGGCAACACCATCATGATGCTGACCTCGGGTGGGCACAGCGGGGATGCGACCCGCTGTCGCGAACTCGGCATGGCGGCCTATCTCACCAAACCCATTTCCCAGAAGACGCTCTACCAGGTCGTCGCGCAGGTGCTCGGTGCGCAGGCGACGACCGCGGAATCCCCCGCACCCGCACGGAAGGACATACCGGCCATGGATCGCCCCCTCGTCTCGACGCCCTCCGCCCGGAACAGCGAGCCGCTACGCGTATTGCTTGCGGAGGACAACTTCGTCAACCAGAAACTCGCCGTGACCATGCTGCAGAAGCGCGGCCATGTGGTTTCCGTCGCGAATGATGGCCTCGAAGCGCTCGAAGCGCTCGCGCGTGAGACATTCGATGTGATTCTCATGGATGTCCACATGCCGCGCATGGGCGGATTCGAAGCCACCGCCCAGATCCGTGAGCGCGAACGCCAGGGACACACCCGAATCCCGGTGATCGCCCTGACCGCACTGGCGATGTCGGGGGACCGCGAGAAGTGCCTGCAAGCTGGCATGGACGCCTATGTCTCCAAGCCGATCAACTCCTCGGAACTGTTCGGCACCCTCAATCGGATGTTCCCGGATCGAGGGGGCGATTCCACGGCGCCGCATGCGCGCCCCGTTTCGATCCACGCGGCTGTCCCGGTGATCGACCATGCTCGGCTTCAGGAGAACATGGAAGGGGATGCAGCGATGCTGCACGATATCGTCTCCGCCTTCGTGCGCGATCAGATCCTCCAGGAGCGGGACATCATCGATGCGCTCTCGCGCAATGATGCCGTCACACTCGCGCGCGCGGCGCACACCTTCAAGGGCCTGCTGCTGACCCTGGCGGCCCGCCCGGCGGCGGATGCCGCACTCAAGCTGGAGATGCTGGCCCGGGGCGGTGATCTGGGAGCGGCGCCGATCGCACTGCGCGAGTTGCAGGGCGAGCTGGCGCGCCTGCAGCCTGCGTTGGAACAGCTCATCCGCAAGGCGGCATAGCGTCGCGCGAGGGTCGGCCCCGGAGCCGATCATCGCTCTAAGCGGCGCGCTCCTGCTCGTGGACCTCGACCAGATCGTGCAGGCGCTTGAGCGCGCGCGTGCGGATCTGGGAGATGCGTGATTCCGAAACATGCAGCACCTCGCCGATCTCGCGCAGGTTCATCTCCTCGTAGTAATACAGGGAGAGCACCATGCGATCGCGCGCGGCCATCTGCAGGAATCCCTCGCGGAGCCGCACGAGCATCTGCTGATGATCCAACTCGTCGCCCGGCGCGGCTGCGAGCTGGTCGGCGATGCTTTCGGCCAAGCGCGGAGCGTGATCCGCATCGCCCCCATCGAAGCCCGCGTCCAGATGCAGCACGACGCGGCCATCGACCTCCTCCTGCCAGCGGTAGTAGGTCTCCATGTCGAGACCCAGCGCGGCAGCTTCCTCTTCGGCGGCGGGTTGGCGCCCGAGACGCTGTTGCAGGTCTGCGCGCGCCGCGAAGAACTTCCGCGACCGCATCCGGACCGAGCGCGGCATCCAGTCCCGACCGCGCAGCTCATCGAGCATGGCGCCGCGGATGCGAGGCATGGCGTAGGTGCTGAACGCGAGGCCCCGCGCGGGCTCAAAGCCCTCGAGAGCCTGGACCAGCCCCAGCGTTCCTGCGCCGACCAGGTCGTGGAGTTCGACCTCGCGCGAGACCCGACGGAGCAACTGATGGGCACTGTGGTGCACGAGCCCAAGGTATTGATCCAACAGCTTGGCGCGCGCCTTGGTATCGCCGTGCGCACGATAGCGTGCCCACAACGCGTCGATGAGATCCCTCATGGATGCTGCCCCCTCGTGCCGGCATCACTGCCGGCCCCCTCGTCTGGCGTCTCGATGCACCCGCCGCGCGACTACGGATCGGCGAGGCCCTCGACTTCGTCGGACACCACTTCCAGCTCTGCAGTCGGCAGTCCCACACCGCCGTCTGCATCCCTTCATCGGCCGCGCTCCGCTTCACCATCACCAGAGATGCGAGTTCGCTCCCCGGAACAGCCCCATGCGCATGCAGCGCCTCGCCTCGTGACTGCCCTGGGCATTGCTGATAGTCGATTGCAGGAAGGCAGGTTGCACGGGTCCGGGGGATGACGCCCTCGACCCGCACCGGCTCAAGTTCCAGGCGATCGCGCCGAAGCTAGAGGGGTCGGCGAAGTGCCGACCCGCGTCATCGCTTCGAACCGGGCAGCTGATTTCTGCCTTTCGTGATGAGGAACACATGTCCCCTCGACCCGCATCGGCTGATCTCCCATCCCGCCTCGACGGCACGAGCCCCCTGCAACTGTTCGCCGACAGCGAGCCGGTTGCCTCGGGAGCCGTGAACCGCGCACGCATGCGCGCGATCTCCCGTCGGCTGGCGGAGGGTCACTACGATCGCCCGGAAGTCATCCAGCAGGTGATCGAGCGGATCCTGAACGAGCTCTGATTGCGGGACCGGCGCGGCAAGTGCGCCTCTGCTAGTCTGAGGCGCCGCAGCCCCATCGGCCCCATCGGGCGGGCCCCATTCGCACATCCGACTCTTGGAGGTTCCCCATGCGTTCCATCCACACCGTCGTGCCATTCCTCGGCGCCGCCGCGCTGGCACTGGCGCTCTGCGCCCCCGCCCACGCACAGCTCAAGACCCCGCGGCCCAGCCCTGGCGCGAAGGTCACGCAGACGATCGGCACCACTGAGTTGACGGTCGCCTACTCCCGGCCCGGCGTGAAGGGCCGCACCATCTGGGGAGCGCTTGTGCCGTATGACAAGCCATGGCGCACGGGCGCGAACGAGGTCACGGATTTCACCACGGCCGACGACATCATGGTCGAGGGCAAGCCGCTCCCCGCGGGCACCTACGCGTTCCTCACGATCCCGGGCAAGGACACTTGGACCGTGGTGTTCAGCAAGCAGAAGGACATGTGGGGAGCATTCGATTACAAGGAGAGCGAGGATGTCCTGCGGGCGACGGTCACGCCCGTGGCTCTGGCCGAGCCCAAGGAGTGGATGGAGATCGCGATCGACCCCACCTCGCCGAACACGGCCGAACTGGCGATCCGCTGGGAGAAGCTCAAGGTCCCGGTGAAGATCTCGATCGATGTGAACGGCAAGGTGCTGAAAGATGCACGCGCCGCGATCGCCGCCGCCAAGCCAGAGGACTGGCGCACCGCTTGGAGCGCTGGGAACTGGGCGTTCGACAACAACGCCTCGCCCGAGGAGGCACAGCTGTGGGCCGCCAAGGCACTGAGCGTGAACAAGAACCCGCGCACGCTCCAGTTGAACGCGCGCATCGCACAGAAATCTGGGAAGCAGAAGGAAGCGGCGGCGCAACTGGCCGAGGCGATCACGCTGGCCAAGGCCGACAAGGATTTCTCCAAGGACCTGCTCGCCACTTACGAGAAGACGCTTGCGGAGTGGAGTGCGAAGAAGTAGTCCGCCCTGCGCAAGCACAACACGGCCGCGGCGCCCATGGCGTCGCGGTCTTGTTATTCCCGGCCGGCCCGCTCAGCCACGCGGGTTCGCCAACGCGGCACGATCATCGCGAACAACGCGGCGAGCCCCATGGTCAGGACGCAGCCAATCAGGTTGAACCAGAGCCAACCGAAGCGATCCAGTTTCCAGCACACGACGACGGCCACCTCGGCGATGATGGCCGCCAGGAACACCGCGTTCCCGCCCACACGCACCAACATGAAGCCGGTGAGGAAGATACCCAGGATGGTGCCGTAGAAGAGCGAGCCAAGGATATTCACGGCCTCGACCAACGACCCCATGGCCCCCGCCGTTTCAGCGAACAACACCGCGAAGAGCGCCCAGAACAGTGTGGCGCCACGCGACCAACGGAGCAGCGCCGCGTCGCTCGTGGGCGCGCCCGGAATGCGCCGCACCACATCGTTGATCGTCGTCGAGGCGAGCGCGTTGAGTTCCGCCGAGGTCGAGTTCATGGAAGCTGCGAAGATCGCCGCAAGCACCAACCCCACGATCCCTGCAGGCAAGGTGGCCAATACGAAGGAGAGGAACACATAGTTCGTATCGTTCGTGTTCGCACTCGCATCCGTTGCCCGCAACACCGCGACGGCCTGCTCGCGGGCGACTGCGCGTGAGGTGTTCGCCGCCGACTGCGCGGCGGCGGCGGCGCGCTCGGCGGCAGCATCGCCTGCATGCCGAGCGGCGAGTCGTGCGCGCAGTGCGTCCGCCGCACGGGCAGCGGCGGCGGTGTGCGCTGCTTCGGCGGCGCTCCATTCCAGCGCATGGGCGCCGCCACGGGCTCGCGCCACCTCGATGGGATTGAAGAACACCGGCGCGGGCGCGAACTGGTGGTAAGCGAACACCAGCACTCCCAGGAGCAGGATGAAGAACTGCATGGGCACCTTCAAGAGGCCATTGAAGAGCAATGCCATGCGACTCTCGCTGCTCGAGCGGGCGGTGAGGATGCGCCCGACTTGGGATTGGTCCGTACCGAAGTAGGACAACTGCAGGAAGAACCCACCCAGCAGCCCGGCCCACAGATTGAACCGACTCTTGGGATCGAAGTGCAGATCCACCGCGTTGAGTTTGCCCGCGCTTCCCGCCACCCACAGCGCATCGCCCAGCCCCACGCCTGCGGGGAGCGTTCGCAGCACCCACACGAACGCGAGGAACATGGTGCCCATGATGATGCTGAACTGCAGCGCCTGCGTGTGCCCAACCGCGCGGGAGCCGCCCAGCACGGTGTACACAATGCTCAATAGCCCCATGAACACGCAGGTCAGGCGCAGGTCCCAACCCAGGATGACACTGAGCACCAGGGCGGGCGCGTACAGCGTGATTCCCGCCGCGAGGCCGCGCTGCACCAGGAACAGTGCCGCCGTGAGGGAGCGAGTCTTGCCGTCGAAGCGCCGCTCGAGGAACTCATATGCCGTGGTGATGCGCAGCCGCTGGTAGAGCGGCACCAGCGTCATGCACAGCACGACCATCGCAATGGGCAGCCCGAAGTAGAACTGCACGAAGGACAAGCCGCCCACATAGCCCTGTCCCGGCGTAGCGAGGAAAGTGACTGCGCTGGCCTGCGTGGCCATGACCGACAACGCCACCATGGGCCAGGGCATCTGCCGCCCCGCAACCAGGTAGCCCGCCAGGTCGCGCGTGCCCCGCGAACGCCAGAGACCATAGAGCACGAACGCCGCCAGTGTGGTCAGCATGACCACCAAGTCGAGCGACCTCATCGAAACGCCCGCGTGAGCCACAGCAGGAGTGCGATCGTGACGATCAGCGCCCCGATCACCAGTGCATACAGCGCGGTCCAGGACCCGAGCGGCGGCGGCGGCTCGTCGCCGTCACCCGCGCCGAGTGCATTCATGGCTTGGCGCTCACCATGTTCGCGAACAGCCGGTACGCGCCGGGCACCCCCGCAGGCAATTGGCGGAACATGGCATAGGCGCAGTAGATGAAAATGCCCTTGCCATGGGTCGCATACAACAGCCCGCCGTCGCGGGCGGGCTCGCCCGGGTCATTCGCCGACAACGGGGTGTCGTAGTGGGAATCGACCGGATTGGCGAAGTACAGGCCCCGCTCCTGCACCCAGCCCTCGAAATCGCGGGCCGAGAGCAGGTTCGGCGTGGTGAGCAAACGGTGCCCGGGTTTGAGAAATCGGACTTCGGCCTCTTCGACGGTGACCCGATCGCGCGAGATGCGGAAGGGATACGGTCCAAGGAAATCCATCGGGCCATCGGAAGTGGTGTTGTACTGGACCACCACCGTGCCACCCGCCTTCGCGTACTCGAGCAGGCGCGGCTGCAGCGCGCGCAGGCGTGGGCGTGTGTTGTAGGCACGCACGCCCGTGACGATGGCGTCGAATCGAGCCAGATCGCTGCTCTCGAGGTCGCCATCGGTGAGCAGCGTTACCTGGTAACCCAGCTGTCGCAGCGCATCCGGCACGGGATCGCCGGACCCCATCACATAACCCACCCGCGCCCCTGCGACTCGGACATCGGCGCGCACGAGTTTCGCTTCCGAGGGCGGGAAGAGCGTCTGCACGGGGATGTGAGCGTGATCGATGCGCACCAGACCCTTGGAGTAGCGCACCCCGCCCACATCGATCGCGGCCGCGAGGATGCCGGTGGCCGGAGCTGCGCTGGGGGTCACCATGAAATGCAGCTGCTGCTCCTCGCCCGCCTTCCCCAGACTCACGGGTGCCGCGGCGGGTATTGCGCTCCAACCGCCCGGCAGCGTCAAGGAGACGCTGCCCTCGACCTTGCCAGTCCGCGAGGTCACCGTCAGTTCGACCGGGTGCGGCAGCGTATTCGGGAACAGGTACACCGTCTGATCCAACTGCAGCGTCGCGGGGGGCGTTACTTCGAGCATGCGCCAGCGTTCCCCCAGCACGGGATCCGTGGAACGCGATGCGACCGGCAGAACGAATGGCACACTCACGCCGCCCAGGCGCACACGGAAGGTCGCTTCAAGCGCGGGCCGGTTCTCGGGCATACCCAGATCCGCGCGATCCCGGACGGAGAACAACCCCTTGGACGCAGGGTCGGTGCGCCAATAGGGCTGCGTGAGTAGGGCCCCGGGAGCGATCTGGATTCGGAGGGTGTCATTGGCCGGCAGGTTGTCGGCGAGTATTCGCGCTGCTCGCACCGTCGTCCCACCCACCTCGACCGATTCGAGCGTTGCGCCGGAACCCGCCCGCGCCAGGACCGAGGTGGCGACGCCGAGCGCGCCGCCGGGCGTGGTCGACGGGGTGAGCGCGACCGCCTCCAGCCAGAGGCCCGCACACGAGCGCATCAGATCGGCCAACTGCTCGCGCTTCACCACGATCAGCGGGTCCTCGCGCAGGCGCGCCAACTCGGTGTAGGCCTTGCCCAACAGCGGGAGCAGGGCCTGCGGATGCGTCGGGTCGTAGCGCCGCTCGGCCTCGGCAAGCAGCGCGCCAACGGCCTGCCCACCCGGGTAGCGCTTCCACGACAGATCCACACCGTCGAACAGATCGGCGCGGACGGGATCGCCGGCGCGCAACGCAAGGTAAGTGGGAATGGAACCTCGGCGCTCGCTCGAACCGAACCCCTGGCTTTTGTGATTACTGCGGCTCACCGCTGCGATCTCACTATAGGACCGCCCGAGGACCGCATTGTACGAACCGATGTCCACGCGCAACCAGGTGGAGTCCACCTTCGAATCGGCGGAAGGCGTCCAGGCATTCCAGAAGATCCGTTTGGCCTTCCACGGCTGGACCCAACGAAGTTGCTCGGGAAAACGCTTGGGATCCGCCGCAGCGACGAACGCCTCCTCGGCCAACATCGCGCTCGCCGTGTGATGTCCGTGCCCACCGCTGCCGTCGGTCGCAAATCGATCGATGATGATGTCCGGGCGCAGCGAACGGATCGTCCAGACCACATCGGACAACACCGAATCCCGGCCCCAGATCTCCAGCGTCTCCTCGGGGCCTTTCGAGAAGCCGAAGTCGAGCGCCCGGGTGAAGCGCTGCTCGGCACCGTCCACTCGCCTTGCCGCGAGCAGCTCCTGCGTTCGGATCAGCCCCAACTCCGCGCCGAACTCATCCCCGATCAGGTTCTGCCCACCGTCCCCTCGGGTCATGGACAGATACACGGTGCGGACCTTGCGCTCCTGCGACAACCACGCCAGCAGTGCCGTGTTCTCGTCGTCCGGATGTGCCGCCACATACAGCGCAGTGCCGGCGACCTGGAGCTTCTGGAGCGCGTGCCGCAGTTGGGCGGCATCGAGGGCGTCGTGGGGGCGCGGGTCGGCGTTGGCGACCGGAGCCAGGCAGAGCGCGAGGACAAGGGCAGCGAACACGGGGCGTTGCAAACACGAGCGGAGCATGAGTCGGGGATCCTCCCGGCAGCGGTCGAATCGGCATCAGGCAGCCGGTCGACGAGCTCCGGACCGGGGCGAGCAAACTAGCATGCCGGCGCGGGATACCGCGAAACACTGGTCTCAACGCGGCGACACGACCGACGGGCGTGCACTCTGCACTCAAGTCGACCCACCCCTGCGGCCGATGACGACTGGGACAAGTGTCGGAGTGTCCGGGTGACTCGTGTACCCGGCGTCACCACCCGGTGGGTCGCCCAGCGTCCCGCGTTGGAGGTCAGCACCATGCCCGAACCAAGCGTCGTCAAACTGCGGCTCTCGCTCATGGG
>JANLOU010000510.1:0-2350 GCA_031366735.1 Candidatus Eiseniibacteriota bacterium | reverse complement strand
CGGCTCCTTCGAGCTCGATCGCCAGAAATGCATGTCCGATCCAGGTCCTCCGTTCCCCGCTCAGGATGCGCGGAGAGGACCTCTGGGATAGCTCGGACGCGCCCACCGGAAAGGGCCGTAGGGAGAAACCTGGTGCGGTTTGCTCCTTGATTTACAGGGGTTTCAGGCTGTCAGGCTCGGCCGTGAATCAGAACTGGAACTCGGCGTGGACGCGGAGGCCGCCCGTCGATCCGCTGTTCTGGGCGCCGATGTGCTGGCCGCCACCGAGCGCGCCGGCGATGGGGATCACGTAGCCAAGGCCGCCGCGGATGGCGAGCGAGCCCGCCGAGTTGAGCATGATGCGACCGTAGACGTCGGGCTCGAGGACGAGCTGGGCGCCCGAGTAGTCGCGCGTGCCGGCAAACACCGGGAGCGTGGTGACAGCGAGCCAGGTGCGAAGGCCAGGGGTGAGCTTGCCGCCGAGGAAATCATAGAAAAACGAGGCGCCGGTGAGCCAGGTGGTGCTGGGCGAGTGGAGCTTTCTCGCCATGATCTATGAGACCGCATGGCACGAAGAGAACGAGTTGGATTACACGGACACCGACTGCTACGGCAACTGGGTCAACCCCGACGGCTCGTGGGACGGCGTCAACACTTGGGCGCTGCGGCTGCAGAACCATGTGCGGCAGGGCGGGCTCTACGCTGCAGCGGCACAATGGGCGGACTCGGTGAAGCGCGGGCTGTGGCCGGCGCAGGTCACCACTCGTGCGAGCGATGTGGATCTGGACGGCGAAGCCGAGTATGTGATCGCGAACCGTCGTGCCTACACCGTGTTCGAGCGCTATGGCGGGCGCTGCGTGCTTGCATGTGTCTACGATGTGGCGCGCGGCGATGCGGAGGTGATCGTCGGCGCACCCGTCACGAACCCGTCGGCGCCCGGTGAGGAGGAGTACACCGGTATCGGCGCGAATCGCTGCTCGGCGTTCAAGGAGGTGAACGGCGGGGGTTACGCCGATGCGCCGTACAGCGCGACCGAGTATGTGAATGGGTATCAAGGCAGCACCGCCCGCGGCTGGCAGTTCGTCAGCCCCGACGGGAAGGTGAACAAGTTCATCTCGTTGGAAATCGATTCCAGCGATGTGCACGCGCACTACAGTGAAACGGTGAGCGGGCCGCTGTATGTGCGGCTCGGCCTCTCGCCCAATCCGCTCGATTTGATCCACCAGGGCCAGGCGCATCTGGCAGGCACGCTGCTCGGCGATCGCTATCGTCTGGCGAACTCCGCGGGCGGTGCGGCGCAGGTGGAGTGGCCGGCTGGCGTCCGTTTCAATCCGGCGCCCAGCTTCGCGGGCGCCGACCGGCGCAACCTGGCGCTCACCGAGGAGGTCGAGCTTTTCGGCGACGGCAACTTCGACTTCACGCTCCGCCTGCGGCCGGACACTTCGTTCTCACGACCGCCGGTCGGAGATGTCGTGGAGGGAGGGGCAGCGGCGGGTGTCGCACTCGCGATCTCGCCTGCGCCGGCGCGTGCCGGTATGACGGGGACGCTGGCGTTCACGCTGCGCAATGCCGCCGAAGTGCGCGTGGAACTGCTGGATGCCAATGGGCGCCGCGTGCACACATTGCCGCTCGGCCTCCACGAGCCCGGGCCGCTGCGCATCCCGCTTGCCGCTCGCGATGCCGCGGGCACGCCGCTGGCACCAGGGCTCTACTTCGTGCGTGTGCGTGCTGGTGCGCAGCACGCCCAGGTGCGCTGGGCCGTGCTGCGCTAGTCGCTAGTACGAATAACCCAGCAGGCTCGGGTCAGGCATCATGTCGGGGCTCCAGGGATCCGCCAGGATCTCGACCTCGCAGTCCTGCGGCACCACGCTCTCGGTCGCCTGCTTCACATCCGCCATCATCTGCGACGCATAGGGGCAGAACGGCGTGGTGAGCATCATGCGCACCAGAGTGCCGCCCGGCACGAAGTGCACTTCGCGGATGAGGCCCAGATCGATCACCGACAGGCCGATCTCGGGATCCATCACGGTCTCCAGCACACTGCGCACTGCCAGTTCCTGCTGCGTGGGCGTGCTGCCGATCACGGGCGGGCCCACCTGTTTGGCCGCAGGCGGCGCCAGTGCTGACACTTTGGCGGCCCCTGGCGACGATTGCGCCTTCTGTGGTTCGCCGCTTTCGTTCGCATCGGCGGGCAGCGGTTCACCGGTATGCGGGTTGATGGCTTCGTTCTCGCTCATGACCACTCCACTTGGATCTCGTCGCCGTCGACGCGAACTGCGTGCGTTGGCACCGGAGCCGTCGCGGGCAGCGCCACCACCGCGCCCGTCCTGATGTCGAACTTCGCCCCGTGGCGGGGGCATTCGAGGATGCA
>JANLOU010000488.1:0-9830 GCA_031366735.1 Candidatus Eiseniibacteriota bacterium | reverse complement strand
GCCATGATCGGCTCGTGCACGAACGGCGGCTATGATGACCTGTTGAGCGCCGCGCTCGTGATCCGCGCCGCCAAGGACAAAGGCTTCACGCAAGCGGCTCGGGAGTTCGTGATCTTCCCGGGCTCCGGGGGGGTGAAAGAGCGGATCGAGCATCCCGATCCGCGTCTGGGGGGCGAGAGCATCGCCAACACATTCCGCTCGGTGGGCGGGGTGATTCGCCAGAGCTGGTGCGGGCCGTGCTTCGGGCAGGGGCAGGACTCGCTCCAACCCGGCCAGAAGGCGATCACCACATTCAATCGCAACTGGACCAATCGCATGGGTGTTGGCGGCGAGGGATACCTCGCCTCGCCAAGTGTGGTTGCCGCCAGTGCCCTGCTGGGCTACATGGCGCCGCCGAGCGAACTGGGTCTGACTTGGGAGCCTGAGGCGTTCGCCGTCTGAACGCCTCAGGGGCGTGCATGCCGCTTGAGCGGTGGCGGCCCTCCATTCAACGCGCTCCAAGCCAGACGATGCGATGCGTCACGCTCGCATGCGCGTCGGATGCGCGCACGAAGTACACGCCGCTCGGCGCCAGCTGGCCATCCGCGCGGCTGCCCGCCCAGTGCAGGACTTGATTGCTCGAATGCGCGGTGCGCGAAAGCACGGCGCGGCCCGCGCAATCCACGATCTCGATGCGTGTGTCGCCCTGAGCGCCTGAGGTCGCCAGCCGCATGCTGCCAAGGCCGGGATTCGGGCTGACGCTCAAGGTGAGCGCAGCGCTTTGCAGGTGGGGTGGTGCGACACCCACACCAGGAGTGGTCTGGCCCAAGCGAAGGAGCACGAAGTCGCCAGCCTCGAGCGGCAGTGCGACGCGCCGGTCGGCGGTCATCCCGAGCACCTCCCAGCCGCTGGCGTCGTCGCGCAGGCGAGCCGCGTGAAAACCGGGACCGAGCGTGAGGATGAGCGTGCGCGCGGAAGCGGAATCCGAGTTCGCCACGAACGCGCATGCCGTACCGGTCGAATCCACGAAGCGACCTATCGTGGCGCGACCCTGGACCGCGAGCAGGACGGAGTCCGGCGTGAAGAGCGTGCCGCCGGGCTGAACGGAACCGGACTGCTGTGCGCGCAACCACCGCATGCCCGCCAGCGTGTTCCCCATCGGGGCGAGGCGACGATCGATCTCGCGCACCATGTCATACGCGGGAGCGCGCGCTCCAGTGCCCCACTCGATCATCGCGGGCTGCCAGTTGTATTCGGCATTCGGCGCCGGCGTCCAGTAGGTGAAGTATCCGATGCCCGTCGCGCCGCCCGCCAGCCATTGTGCGATCTGCCAGCGCAACATGCCCTCGGTGACATGCCGAAAGATCCAATGCTCGACCAGATTGACCACACCCCAGAAGGGGATGCCCTCGGCGCGGGCGACGCTGCCCATCGTCGCGACATTCTCTGTCAACTTGTGCAGGTCGCCGAAGGTGTTGCTGAAATCATATTGGTTGTTGCACAGCACGGCCGGATGCGTGGCATCGACATAGGCCTGCACATAGGCTTGGAACGCAGCGTTGTCGGGAAACGCCCCGCGTGGGCCCAGCGCATTCCAGGCAGGATGCGCCGGGTCGCGCTGGCGCAACATCTCGAACCATTCTCCGAGCCTCCCGAATGCGCTCGCCGGCGGTTCGTCCCCGAGGTAGTAGCCCAGGAAGCCGGGTTCCTCGCGGTAGCGGGCAACGATGGTGTCCGCGAGTGCGAAGGTTTCCGGGCGGTCGATGAAGATGCTATCGAGATCGTTGTCGAGCATCAGATGCTTGAGCCCGAGGTTCCGCGTCAGCTCGAGGCGCTCGCGATTCTGCGTCGCCGTGCCGGAATCATCCCACGCGAGCACCGTGAGATTGAACCCGGTGGCCGCCAGCTCCGCGTATCGTTCCGTCGTGCTGAAGCCCGCGGGTGGACTCACCCAGCCGAAGAGGGCGAAACGGGGGAGGGCCGCGCCGTACGCGACGGCCAGTGTGAGCACAATGGCGTGGGTGAGCGGGTGCATTGGCTCAATGGTGCAAAGAGTGCAGCGGTGGGTGCAACCGAAAATGCCATTCCTTGACAGGTCGCCACCCCTGCGACGCCGATGCGGGTAGACGCGGCAGCGGACCGGTTGGTAACCTTCCGACTGCTGTGGTGCCTCAGAGCCCTGTCGGCGTTCGCTGGCGGGCACAGGATCCCGAACCTAGTCGGCCCCGCCAACGCCCCCAATGCGTCTCCGGTGCCAGAGAGATGCGATGTCCCCGACCCGATTCCTTGCCGGCATGTGTGCTGCTGCCATGCTCGCGGTCTTCAGCGTTCCTCCGGCTGCGGCAGTCACCGCCACCGGTCGACTTCAGATCATCCATCTCGATGTCGGCCAAGGGGATGGTGCGCTGATCATCAGCCCGCTGGGGCAGACGGTGTTGATCGATGAAGGCCCGTCGGGGGCCTCCCCGGTCATGGGTGTCTCCGTCGTCAACCAGCTGAAGGCACTTGGCGTGACCCGCGTGGACTACCACTTTGCCAGTCACTACCACTCGGATCACATCGGGAACCTTACTGCGATCATTGCGGCCGGCATCCCCATCGACTACGGCTGGGACCGTGGGGGTTCCTACACGACTGCCACCTACACGAACTATGTGAATGCGCTGGGCAGCAAGCGCAGAACGCTTGTGAAGAATCAGGTCATCCTGCTGGACTCGCTCTCCGCCCACCCGGTTCGGATCAAGTGTGTGGATCTGAACGGCGCGGGGATCTCTCCCACTCCCACCGACGAGAACTCCCTCTGCCTCTCGCTCAAGGTCTCCTACGGCGAGTACGATGAGGTCTTCGGCGGCGACCTGACCGGCGGCGCCGAAGGTGGATCGAGCCCCGACATCGAGAGCCGGGTGGCGGCTGCGATCGGAGTGGTCGAAGTCTACAAGGTGCACCATCACGGCTCGCGTTTTTCGAGCAATACCGCATTCCTGGGCGTCGTGCTCCCCAAAGTCGCGGTCATCTCCTGCGGCAACGGCAATAGCTTCGGTCACCCCACGGCGGGCGCCTTGAGCCGCATACACGGTGTCGGGACCAAGACCTACTGGACCGAAACAGGTGCGGGTGTCGCGCCAGTTGCGGGCTTGGATAAGGTCGCAAGTGGCCAGGTCATCATCTCGGCAAGCTGGGAGGGCGCCGCCGTGGATACGATCCGCGGCAATGGCTTCGCCGATACCTTCATCAACTCGGGCAGCCCAAGCGTCGACGAGGTCCCGCCGGTTGCGAATCTCACTTCGCCGGATGGGGGCGAAGTCTGGAAGGTCGGCGCCTCGCACGCAGTCACCTGGAGCGCGAGCGACAATGTCGGTGTCTCGAGCGTCGACCTCGCTTGGTCGAGCGACGGTGGCAGCGTCTGGAACCCGATCGCCAGCGCAATCACCAACTCGGGTAGCTACCCGTGGCAGACGCCTGCGACCGCGACCACCAACGCGCGTGTCCGGGTGACGGCGCGGGACGCAGCGGGCAACCTGGGAACAGACGCGAGCCTGGCAGCGTTCACGATCGACTGGTGGACGGTCACGGCCAGCGCGGGGACGGGTGGGGCCATCACTCCTTCGGGCCTCGTGAATGTGTCCGAGGGCGCGAACAGCGATTTCAGCATCGCCCCGGGCAGTGGGTTCCAGATCTCGGGCCTGATCGTCGACGGCGCACCACTCGGTGCTCTGGCCGCGTACTCGTTCAATGCGGTTGCGGCGCATCACACGATCGCGGCTTCATTCCAGGATGTCGCGGCGCCGAGCGTCGCGGTGGTTTCGCCGGCAGGTGGCGAGGTGTGGGCCGCGGGCAGCGTGCACAGCGTGACCTGGACTGCTACGGACAATCAGGCGGTGGACTCCGTGAGTGTGGAGTATTCCGTGCATGGACCGCTCGGGCCATGGGCTCCGATCGCGCGCGCTCTGGCGAATACCGGGGCGTACTCGTGGACCGTACCCGCGATCGACTCCGATAGCGCGCTGGTGCGCGTGACGGCGTATGACCCGGCGCTGAACATCGGCACCGGGATCAGCGCGGGCCTGTTCCAGCTGGGCAGCGGCACCCTTGCGGTGGGAACCGATGCGCCGGTCTCCTTGGCGCTCGAGCACCCCACACCCAACCCCAGCGCAGGTGCGACACGCATTGGTTTCTCGCTTCCTCAGGCGGGCAGCGTGCGGCTCGAGATCTACGATCTTTCCGGCCGTCGCGTCTGGATGCAGGAGGGGCAGATGCCTGCAGGAGCGCAGTCACAGACCTGGAACGGTCGTGCGAGCGACGGTGGTCCGGTCGGCGGCGGGCTCTTCTTCGTTCGCCTCGTGACACCCTGGGGGACGCACGGCGAGCGCTTGGTGTTGCTACGCTGACAAGCCGCTAGCGCTTGAAGAGGAGTGGGTTGCGGGCGAGGAACAACCCTGCTTGAAGTCGATCCGCGAGCCCCAACTTCTCCAGGATGTGCCCGACGTGCTTCTTGACGGTGGGCTCGCTGATGCCCAGGGAGGCCGAGATCTCCTTGTTCGACTGCGCCTCACAGATCAGCGCGGCGACCTGTGTCTCGCGCTCCGAGAACAAAGCCCGTCCATTCTCGGAGCGCACATCGTCACGCCCCGCGACCGAGAGCATTCCCGCAGCGGTCGTCGGGTCGTACCACGCCTGACCCCTGGCGGCGGCGCGCAGTGCCCGGTACAGATCCTCAGGGTCGGCGCTGCGGCGTAGGGTCGCCATGGCACCTTGGCGGGCCGCCAGCTGCAGGCAATCGATGCCGACGGGGCAGGTTCCCAGGGGAATGCCGCTGAGCCATTTGCGGGACGGCGGATTCAGGACGAGACAGTTCTCGGCACCGCGTTCGGACAACGCGAGGATGCGCAGTTCGGGAAGCTGAGCGTGAATCAGCGGAATCGCGGATTCGCGGTCCTGCCCCGGCAGATTGAGCGTCATCAGGAGCACCGCAGGGCGCAGGGTCCGGCACTGTTGGATGGTCTCCTCCACCGTCGCGGATTCGCCGACAACATCGAACTCCCCGGCGGTCTCGAGCAAGCGGACGATGCCGCCCCGATCGATGGCCTGATTATCCGCCACGACGATCCGAACACGGGCAGGGGCTGCAGCAGCGACTGCGGGCTTCGCGCGCTTCGTGCTCACTCTGGATTCGCTCCTCGCCACTTTGCGCCGCGCCATGCGGGGTTCCCCCTGCCCATGCGAATCGATGACCCCAGTCATCGCCTTCAGATGCCCGGCGCATGGTACCAGAGGACCATGCGGCTCACTTCCTTTGTCCCGTAGCCGTCGCGGCGTGCGGCAGCCGAACCTACTGGTGACAAGAAAAGGAGGAGGGAAGACCCATGAAGATCCTGCTCGCCGTCAACGACTCCACCCATTCCGAACGGGCCGTCCGATTCGTCACCGGCATGCGCTGGCCGGCTGGAAGTCGGGTGATCGTAGCCACACTGGAGCAGCTCCGCTGTGCGTCCGCGGTCACGAGTACGCAGGCAAGATTGCGGGCGGCCGGTATCTCCACGGAACTCCGTGTCGTCGAGGGAGACCCGCGTGCGGCGCTACCCTGGCTGATCGAGACCGAGCGAGTGGACCTGTTGGTCATGGGATCTCCCGGCCGGGGCAGCCCCGCGCAACTCCTTCTGGGCAGCGCCGCGAACCGTGCAGTGACTCATGCGAAATGTTCCGTCCTGGTCGTCAAGCAGTCGGCGATGGCGGATCGGGGGAAGAATCCCACGCGCCCCAACAACGCCATGAAGATCCTGATCGGGGTCGATGAGTCGCCTCATGCGAAGGCAGCGGTGGAGATGGTGCGACGGATGGAATGGCCGAAGGACACCATGGTGATGCTGCTCTCCGTCGCGCAGCCCGTGCTCCCGATGGGGGCGGAGTTCCACACGCCCGCGGCCGCCTTCGTCGAACTGGATGAGGTGATGGTCCGGACTCATGGGCGCACCGTCTCGGAGGCTTGTGCCGCGTTGCGGGGCCGAGGCCTTGAGACGGAGACCAAGGTCTTGCAGGGAGACCCCCGAACCGTGCTCATCGAGGCGGCGCGGAGCGAGCAATCAGACCTTGTCGTGGTGGGTGGTCACGGCCGCACCGGACTCGCAGAGCTGTTGATCGGAAGTGTCGCGCAGCATGTCGTCACCTTCGCTCCCTGCAGTGTGCTGGTCGTCAAACTCAAGGAATAGGCACTGCGGCGTGGGCCGCCGCGTTATCCCTTCGGACCATGTCGGGGGCATCCGGTGGGGTCCATCAGGGAGAGCCCACCGTCCCGTAGTCGCATCGCGCCACAAAGTAGAAGCTGGTTCTGAAGCGACGAACACCTTCGTTCCCCGGAGGTGCGAGCGCACGGAGGAAGTCATGAAGATGCGAGCAATGTGGATCGCGCTGGTGATGGTCGGCGTACTGGGACTCATTGGGCTGCGCTCTCCAGCGGCGCAGACGGATAGCGGGGTGACGCCCGTAGGGCTTCGATTGGGGCCAGGTAGCGCATTGTGGATCGAAGGCAAGTCGAACCTGCATGAGTTCGAGAGTCGCACCACCACGGTTGGGGTGAAGCTCACGCGCGGTTCCGGCGCGTCGGCACCCGCCACACCGGCCGATCTGGAATCGCTCGTCCGCGGTTCCAGCGCGCATGGCCTCGAGGTCGAGGTGCCGGTCAAGTCGCTGCACTCCAAGAAAGAGGGGATCGACAAGAACCTATGGAAGGACCTGCGTGCTGACGACTACCCAACGATTCAGTTCCACCTGACGAAATACACCGTGAGCGCGAACGAAGCGAAGCGCGACACGACCCATCTCCGCGCCGAGGGCATGCTGCGGATCGCTGGCAAGGAACGGCCGGTGACGCTCTCGGTGCGGGCGTACCGCGGGGACGATGGCCTATGGATCGACGGTAGCGAGCGCCTGAAGATGACGGATTACGGAATCAAGCCGCGCACGATGATGCTCGGGACATTGCGAGTGAAGGACGAGGTCGTCGTTCGCTACCACCTGCTGCTCATTCCCAAGGAGAACTAGTTGTCCTCCCGGAGCTTCACCCTTCTCGGAAAGGAACCGAAGATGCATACGCGAATGCAGGCAACCGCACGAGGTACGATTCGGCTCGGGTTGGCAGTGCTCACGCTCACGATGTTCGCGACCCGCGCCCACTCGCAGGAAGCCGTGGTCGATAGTTCCGTCACGGAGCCCCGGGGATCCGCGCCACAGGTCATGGAACCCGCCGCGTCAGCGCCGGTGGCCACGGTGCGTGCCAACCCGCAGCCGATCGTGATCTCGAACTTCCGGGCGCACGATGCGCGCGGGCTCAATGTGTTCGAACCGCCAAAGCGGGAAGGCGTGCCTTACAACGGATTCCAGCTCGAATGGGGCGCGGCGTTCACGCAACAGTTCCAAGGCTTGCAGCATGAGAACACCGCCTCACCCAATGTGGTTGCCGGGGTCAATCTGAATCAGTTGGCCACCATTGGCTCGGGGTTCAACAACGCGGACGCGAACTTGTACTTCGACGCGCAACTCGCTCGCGGCATCCGTGTCTCGATGACCAGCTACCTGTCGTCACGGCACCACTCCGAGACCTGGGTCAAGGAAGGCTATCTGTTGATCGACGGCTCGCCGTGGGAGAACGGGACGCTCGACCACCTGATGGAATACCTGACCCTGCGCTTGGGCCACTTCGAGATCAACTACGGAGATATGCACTTCCGGCGCAGCGACAACGGCCAGACCATGTTCAATCCGCTCGTCGGCAATCTGATCATGGACGCGTTCACCACCGAGATCGGTGGCGAAGTCTATGTGCGCGCAAACAGCATGCTCGGCATGGTTGCGGTCACCGGTGGCGAGGTCCGTGGTCAAGTGCTCAAGCCCGAACAACGCTCGCCGAGTGTCATCGCCAAGCTCGGGTTCGATCGTCAGTTCACTCCCACGGCGCGAGTGCGCCTGACGGGTTCGCTCTATACGACGAACAAATCGATCAACAACACGCTCTACAGCGGCAGCCGTGCCGGATCGCGCTACTACTACGCGCTCGAGAATGTGAACGCGTCTGAGGGCACGCAAGCGTGGTCGGGTGACCTGCAGCCGGGCTTCAACCGCAAGGTCACTGCGTGGGTCATCAACCCATTCATCAAGTACCACGGGCTCGAACTGTTCGGGAACATCGAGCAGGCCGAGGGCCGCAAGGTCACGGAGACGGCGAGCCGCAAGTGGACCCAGTACGCAGGGGAGGGAGTCTATCGGTTCCTCGGCAATCAACTCTATGTCGCGGGTCGGTACAATGTCGTGAGTGGGCGTCTCGCTGGCTTCACCTCCGATGTGACCATTGACCGGGTCGAAGCGGGCGGGGGCTGGTACCTGACCCAGAATCTCCAAGCGAAAGCCGAGTATATGCAGCAGACCTATCGGGACTTCCCGGCCGCGGATATCCGCAACGGCGGAAAATTCCACGGCGTGATGGTCGAAGCGGCTGTCTCGTTCTAGAGACCGAGGGCGACATGGATCACGGGTCGGCTAATGCGTACGAACGCCGCCGTCGATTGGCGGAGTGTGGGGGCGCGAACTTCTGCGCCCTCATGCTCGCGCTCGCACTGCTCTTTCTTGTCTGGGGGCTTGCGCGAACCGATGAGTCGGCGGTCGCGGTGGAGAATCGGGGTGGTGATTGCGGCGTTCACGGCGCGTTCATCGTTCATACGCGTGGCGCCATCGCGTGGGAGGTGTTGACGGACTACGATGGCCTCAGCGGGTTCGTCACCTCCATGCATTCGAGTCGAGTGGAGCAGGGCGATTTCGGGCGGAAATTCGTGCGGCAGGAGGCGGTGGCGAAGGTGTTCTTCATCCGTCGCCGCATGCGGGTCCTGTTGGAGATCCAGGAAGTGCCCAAACGCCGCATTGGTTTTCAGGATGTGTTGGGCAAGGACTTCCGGAGCTATGTCGGCGCATGGAAGCTGTCGGATGTCACGGGTGGCACAAAAGTGGAATACGAACTGGTCGCGGTGCCACGCAGCGCCGCAGGGCGCACCCTCTGTCGCAAACTCCTGCGCGACACGGCGCAGGAACTACTGGAACAAGTCCGGGCCGAGATGTTGCGGCGTGGGGCGAAAGCCTGATCGACGCGTTGCACAGGGCACCATCGGGCAAGCACTGACCTCTCACTTGGAGCGCACGAATGACTCGAAACTCCGTCCACCCATGGCGTCCCATGGGGACTGCCGTTGCCATCCCACTCCTGGGCTGGGCTCTGGCGATGATCGCCGGCTGTTCCGGCCCAAAGCAGGACCTCCATGCGAACAACGCACGCAATGAGAAGGTGACCGGACAAGAGGAAGCCGTGCTCACCGCGCCGCCGAACGTGCCCCCGCCGATCACGCGTACACACGCGACGAAGGTCATCGTGCGGCTCGAGGTCCAAGAGGTGGTGAAGCGGATCGCGGACGGTGTGGACTACACCTTCTGGACCTTCGGCGGCACGGTGCCCGGGCGATTCATCCGCGTGCGCGAAGGGGACGAAGTCGAGTTCCACCTGAGCAATCATCCCTCGAGCAAGATGCCGCACAACATCGACCTGCACGCGGTGACCGGTCCGGGCGGTGGCGCCGCCGCGTCATTCACCGCGCCGGGCCATTCTTCGACATTCTCGTTCAAGGCATTGAATCGTGGTCTGTTCGTTTACCACTGCGCGACCGCACCCGTCGGGATGCACATCGCGAATGGCATGTATGGCCTCATCCTTGTCGAGCCCAAGGAGGGTCTGCCGAAGGTCGACCGCGAGTTCTATGTCTGCCAAGGCGATTTTTATACCAAGGGGCGCAATGGTGAGCCCGGCCTGCAGGGCG